>JAFACO010000458.1 GCA_023425485.1 Bacillota bacterium | reverse complement strand
TTTATATGCTTTAACGTGTGCTCCAGCAAATGCTCCATCCATAGCATTTTCATCAATCTTATTATATATATCATTAAGGTTCTTTGCATCAGCTAAACTTTTTATGATTTCCTTTGTGTAGACATTTACAGGAGTTATTTCAATTCCAGTAAAACCAACTTCTTTTAAAATACATTCATATTCCTTTATACTTAATGCTCCAGCGATACAACCAACCCATAACTGCACATTTTGCATGATTTCATCCGGAACATCTTTTAATTCAACAATATCAGCAATGGCTAGGCGACCACCTTTTTTTAGAACTCGGTATGCTTCTTTCAGTGCTATTTCTTTACTCTCTGTTAGGTTTATTACACAATTTGATGTGATCACATCCACTACTTCATCTGCTAATGGAATATTTTCTATGTATCCTTTTATAAATTCGACGTTCTTAACTCCGCTCTTTTCCTTATTGTGGTTTGCTAACTCTAGCATCTCATCTGTCATATCTAATCCGTAAACTTTCCCAGACTCTCCAACAAACCTAGCTGAAATCAACACATCTATTCCACCACCACTGCCTAAATCCAGAACTGTTTCTCCTTTTTGAAGGTTAGCAAGTGCTATCGGATTGGCACATCCAAGGGATGCGTTAAGTGCTTATACTGGTAGTCCCGCAATATACTCTGCGGAATATAAATCGGAATCACTACTACAATTACATGCTCCACCACAGCAGCTTCCTTTTGAGTTTTCAGTCACTTTCTTTGCGATACCACCATAGTACGTTTTAATCTCTTCCTGAATACTTTTAGCCATACTAATTATCTCCTATTTTAATATTAACAACACTTATTATTTTTAGCGGCATTAGTTAAAAGAGCTAAACTTTCCAGCACCTGTCCTCGCTTAACTTCTGGTATTGAACTGAAGATATCCTTATAATAGTTATCCATACTGTTCTCAATACTTTGAAATACGTTTTTACCAGCATCCGTTAACTGAATAACTACAAAACGTCGATTTTCAGTATCCAAATCTCTGATAACTAATCCTGTCTCTACAAGATTATTAACAGTTCGGCTCATTGAGCTTTTATCTACATCTAATAAATCAGCAAGATCAATTAAAGAAATCTTCCCTTTCCTCCCTATTTCAACAATTGCATGGCACTGTGTTATAGTTACACCACAACATGATGCATCAGATTTCTCTAACATACCTAAGTTTCTTACAAGAACACGAATTAATTCTCGAAGTGTTCCACTTCCTTGGTCAATCATTGTCTTCACCTCCTATTTGATTTAGATTCTAACATACAACTGTTGCATATTGCAACTATAAAATATTTTATTGGAAATTATTTTATTAGATAATAAAAAAACAGAAACCAAAGCAAAGCTAGGATATCCTGTTCTCTATAACAAAATAATGTGAAGGATGTTAATCACTGTTTTGATATTTGGACTTTATCAACGTTGATTTATGACTTAGACGCAAATTTATGTCAATGTTACGACTTGGACGAACTTTTATGTCAATAAATTATGACATAATTCTTCGTTTATGAAATAAAAATATGCCTATTTGCAGCACTTTTAGCTACTTACATAGACGAACTTTTATGTCAATTGACAGCTGTCGGTGGTCACAAAGTTTGCTCAATGTTGGTCATTAACTATCAAAATGTACTCTCTTATATTACTTTTGGATTATCTTGATATAACTTCTGGACACATAATTAACAAAAAGCTGATTTTTTATGTAATTAATATTTGCTGATTTGGATCAATATCGTAGAAAAGACATAAAGTTTACACAAAGAAGTTTTATTTTTGAATGGCTGATCATGTTTAAGTACTACATTAAAATGAAAATACATTAAGCTTCGAAAACCTACCCAAATAAAGTATGAATAGGTTTTCAACCACTTTATGCATCACAACTAACTGTTATTTACGAAGTTCCTGATTATACTGATTAAAATATTTATTTATAATATTAATATTTATTGAAATCTTCTCTCCTACATCTGAAGTTGTAATAAGCTTAATGAGAGTAAGGTGGACCAAATAAGCTAGAATTTGTCGCTGTTGAATTATAATCATACTGTACTTTTAGAAAATTTTATAAACTCATATGGCAATCCTATATCTTCAGAATATTTACAGATTTCTATCTTTTCGTCATCATTCATTTCATCATAGAAAGGGCGGTCTGATACTTTCCAGTATGTTTTAACTTCGTCTATTTTCAATACATCACCCCATGGTGCAATATATAATTCCCCAACTTTATACTTCCCGATTTCTTTATATACCCTCGTGGTATAACAATACCCCAGTTTATCTAAATAATTTTGAATTGACTCATATTCATGTTCAGGGAATGATATTTCTTTAAACATACAATAAATCTCCTAACAATGTAAAACACACAATTTCATTATAATCTTCACTACAAATATCGATTTATCGAATAGTAGCTCACTTAATCACAATAAAGCTAACTTAACTAATTAAATTGAACTTCAGTAATAATAACATATATAATATGAGAATAACAACAATATACTCTGGAATATCCATTAAGGATTGAATTCCTATTATTATGGTTATAGAAGTGACTTATAAGCGAATAGTCAAATGCTTCAGATAAATATGTTAAGTCTGTAATAATATAGGCAATAATGATTTGTGCAGCTACTTTGTGAAACTTTTGTTACTCCGACACACGTTTTATCTATCAAAGGTTGAGAAAGAGCCATTGACTCTACTCTCTTACTTTTCAATATAGTAAGCTTTTGGGAGAAAAGTTAACTAAACAAACAGAGTATTTACTCAAGCTAAAATACTCTCTGCTAACTGTAAAGCGTGTTTGTAATACCATCCATCTTCATCTTCATCAGCTTCCATAAATTCCACATACTCATTTAATACAGCTAGTTTTATATCAAACAAATACTGTGAACGTTCTGGTTTATTCTCTAAGCAATCATAAACCCTATCTAAAAATAATTCTTTCTGTTTTTGATTCATATAAAAAGGAAATGTAGCTCTATCTTCTGTAGCATGTGCAATAAATCGAGCAATATCTAACGGATATGGCATGATGCCTCCAAATCCCCAGTCGATAACAAATACTTTGCTTTCTCTATAAATAACGTTAAACTGCAAAAAATCACCATTTGAAAGTGTTCTTGGACATAATAACTGCCGTTTTAGAAAAATGGAATACGCTTCCGCTATTCTCGGCTCATTCTTTATGTACTGAAAACGTTTATTAATCCTTTCCCAGTAAACATCAAATCTATCATGGTCATTTGTTTTCTCAACATTTTGAACCCAGTATGTATTTTGAATCGCAGTAAGACTGTCTGCTGATAAAATAGCAAATTCATCCGTCATATCTCTTAAATCTTGTCCAGATATATATTCTATTAGGATCCAATTTTCTTTTCTGTCATTGAAATTTCCATAATATTTAGGCACCGGCAGTATCTTATTGCTAAGGTACTTTTCATAGTTATTGATTTCTCTATTGCTCGTATACTTCAAAATTTTGCTTCCGGAAATACTATCAATTATATAAACATCATATTTTCGAATCTCTTCTTCAGTATCACCATATTGTTCACAAACTTGGCGAATACTCGTTATTTTTTCATTTGAAGCCTGTCTAGCTATTTCTATTACTTTTTTATTATCTGTTTTTATTTCAAATTTCCCGATTTCCATTTTCTTATTCCTCTTAAATTGCTTTTATTTTTTAGTCACACTACTGATGCTCAAACTTCCAAAATAAATAAACATTCAAATTTGTCTTTCTTTCATTAATCCTTTCGATGATGTTTTTTTAGACATTAAAAACATACTTTCTTTTTATATCGATCATACTATTTTTTTTCAATTAACCATAAATAACTATTTTTAAGAAATGTACTGTATAGAAACCCATAGAAAAACATTTTGCCTTCAATAGAATTTCCTACCTCTAATTCTTTATCTGATTCAGTAGTATCAATATAAACAATATTACTTCTACACCAATCAATTTTAGCGGTAACCTCGTGTTTTCCTGGCAATACGTTATATACACAGGTTTCACCTGTTCTAATGTCACCACAATAAACATTATCAATATATATTTTGTATTTTCTCAAATAATCAAAATATGAATATTTTCTTGTAATTCTAAGCATATAACTCCTCCTCATAATTAAATGCAAACTCCAACATTTTGGCATTACTTTTTTCTCATTATTGCTATTACATGTTGTTCATGAACTTAAAGAATAATATACATTATACCATATTTTGTCACATTTTAATATAATTTTTCTATTTATAACAAAAAATTAGAGGTATACTTCAAAAGGAACATTAATACTTAATATTTATTTCATATTTCGATATTGCCTAAGATTTACTTCATGAATTTGTGAAATGAATTATAGGTTATAGAAAAACACAAATCAAAAAAGCCTTAAAAATCAAGGCTTTCCGAACATTAATCTGTATATTGTTTCCCTAATATTATAATTGACTTTACTTTTTTGCACTTCCTTTCAGCTGCATATTATAGATATTGTCCATTAACATTTTCTTTGAAAGGAATGGTGTCAGCTTCATGAAGACCTTCTGAATTCCTACCAGTCCTGCTGTTACATTCATTTCTCCTTTTATCATTGCATCGTATCCTGCTTGAGCAACAGGTGTTGGATCAGTTGCATTTGCAAAAAGTGCTGTATCGGATAGGCCACCAGCATTTGCAAAGCCAGTGCTCATAGCTCCCGGCATAAGACAGGTCATCGTAACTCCCGTGCTTTTCAATTCTCTCCAGACCGCATTGGACCAGCTCGTCAAATAGGCTTTTGTTGCGTAATAACATGCCTGAAGTGGGCCTGGCATGGTTGCTGCTGTTGAACTGACATTCAGAATTTTGCCACTTCCTACCTTTACCATATCAGGAAGGAAGAGTTTACAAAGTCTGGTAGGAGTTTCAATATTCACCGCAATCATAGAGAGGTCCTGTTCCATGGTACGCTCACGAGTGAAATCACCCTGTCCACCAAAGCCTGCGTTATTGATTAGATAATCTACATTCCATCCATTTTCTTTACATGTATTATAAATCATCTGGGCTGCCTCCGAAGATGAAAGATCTGCTGCAATCGTATGCGCTGTCACATGATACTTTTCCTTCATTTCCTTTGCCTGTGCATCAAGTTTCGTTTGATTTCTCCCTACCAGAATAAGATCACCACCTGTTGCTGCGTGAATATTAGTTAAGCATGTTCCGAGTCCACCGTATGATCCTGTAATTAGTGCTGTCTTTTTTGATTTGCTCATTTTATATACCTCTTCTTTCTACAATGTGTTTGTGTGTTACTGTTCTGCGTTGTTCTATTTGATGAATGAAGTATAACAAAAAAAGGCACCTCCATGAACATCATAAGGTGCCAATTAAAAATCAATTTGTGCCATTATCTATATATATTTACTATCTTTCCATAGTTATGTTTCACCTAATTGGCAACACTAACTGAATCACTCTTTTGTACTTCTTTGTGAACCTTTTTTATACTCGCTAATTGTAGTTCCGGTCCATATACTAAATGCTCTTAAAAATGAATTTAAATCCTGGTAGCCTAGCAAATATGCGATATCATCACTTGTCATATCTGTGTTTTTAATATAATGTTTTGCTAATAACTCTCGTGTATGATTTAACTGTTTTTGAAAAGTTGTATCTTCCTCATTCAATTTTCGCTGTAGTGTTCTTTTACTGCAGCCTAACTTTTCTGCAACATCCTCCACACCGCTTTGTCCACCAGGTAATAACTCAATTAACGCACTTCGGACTCTTGCTGAAAAAGTATCATCCACATCCATCTCACATAATCTTCTCTTCAATTCAGGTTCAAAATATTCCCACATAGCATCGTTCTGGCTTATAAATGGTTTAATCATATCCTTCTTAGAAAAACTTATCATATTTTTCGTACCAAAGTATATATCCGTTCCTATAAACTCGTTACATGCTGACACAGAAACTTTATGCCTTATAGTAACAGATTTTGGTACTATTTGCTCTTTTGTAGCATTTCTGATAAGATTTACTAAAAATACCACCTCTGTCAACACAAGAAATTCTGGCAATTCAAGTTCTTCATTTTCTGAAGTGATTTCAAGTAAAACTTCATCTCCTTCTTCCTTTACTAAAAAGATTAAAGGACCTATTAATCTTTTATACCTTGCCAGCCTTTTCATACAAATAAGTGCATTTTTACTACAATAAGCTGCAAATATCGGTGGTGAAAATGTCTCTATTTGATTAATCGTTCCCATTTTTACAGGTGTTGATTTATCATTTGATAAGCTGTCAATTGCCTCCATAAATCTGAAATATTCCTCAGTCGTCATGCTTGGATTCCTTCGACTGAAGATATCTTCTGGTATCTGCGCTTTCTTTAATGTTTCCTCCACTGAAATCCCCATGTATTTCAATAAATTTTCATATTTATTATCTAAAATAAATCGATTCATTTTTATCACCTCTACTCTGTATTCTAATACAAATCTTATTATATCAATAAGACATTTTTTTCACGTAATTTTTTTGTTCCGTTACTTCTCTTTATTGATATTTAAGGGTTCTAAAAAATCACATTCTCCATTTGCAGAATTCCTAGTGTGATTAATATATTTATAAACTACCACTTTTTATGATGCTTTTCCTTCTAGACCAGTTCCCTTTTTAAAGACAATTCCTTCGATAGACTAAGTAATTGTTCAAGTATACTATTTGAATTCTGCATAGAATTACCTTGTTCCTTTATGGAAATCGCGATTCTTTCAGTCTCCGAAAACGCTTTTACAGATGCCCTTTCTGTCTCTACTGTCATTTTAACGATTTTTTCTTTGAATGCGGAAATTGCATTGATCTCATCGTTTACTGCAGTAATTTCATCTACAATTGTGCTTACTTTTTCATCAATTTGTTCAAAGACCATTTTTGTTTCATCTGTTAATTTGTTTTGCACTTGAATTGTCATCGCTACTTCACTCATGTTACTTTGAGCAGTGTTGATACCATCATTTACTTTTTTAATGACTGCTTCTATTTCATTGGTTGAGCCTGCTGTTTCTTCCGCCAGTTTTCTTATCTCATCTGCAACAACCGAAAAGCCTCTTCCATACTCCCCCGCACGAGCCGCCTCAATGGATGCGTTCAATGCCAATAAGTTAATTTGCGATGATATAGATTTTATTGTATCAGAAATAGATTTTATTTCTTCCACTTTGTTTTCTAAATAAGACACTGCTTCACCAAGATTTGTTGTTCTTTTAACACTTTGATCCATTCGAGAGCTAATCATAGATATTTTTTCTCTACCAAAATAATTTGACGTTTTTACTTCATTTGAATTTTCAACCATCTGAGCAACTGATGTCTTCAGTCTCTCCAGCATTTCAGAAAAATCCTGAACATCTGAGAATATTTGTTTATTAATTGTAACATTGTCTTGACTACATGCAGCCACTTCATTCGATGAAACAATCATGATCCTTTGATTTTCCATATCCTTAGTAAAATTCTCTGCAAAACGTTCCCCAATTTCATAAACTAGTGCTGATAGATTGGTATTATTTATAAACATCCTCTCAACTTTTGCTATTAAAGTCTTTGTCTTTTCTGTTTCTACAATAAGACTAATCCTTTGGCTATCAAAATAGAAATAAATCATTCCAACACCTGCTATTGAACTAATCAGATTGACGCAGAATATAATCAGTGCTATTTCGGGACCTCTAGAAATCTCCAAAACAGGTGCTTGGAATTTCAGAATGCTTAAAACAGTTGTTACAATAAATGTGATGGCAATCTTAGTTTTTAATCCTAGTGTATCTGTGAAAAAAGATAATGCTACAACTGCAAACAAGTATAGATAAAAACCTAAGTCCCATCCACCTGTTATCGTTGATATCGTTGAAAAAACAGATAGTTCAAGTAAAGCTAGTACAATTGAAATTTTACTTTTTCCAATATGATTTAGATAGATGCATATTGGAAACAAGATGAGTGGAAAAATATTATAATATACCACTATGTTCATCCCTAAATAAATAACAACAAATTCCATCATTATGTGAGTAATAAAATTTGCCAGATAAAAATAACCGCTGATTGTATAGTTCAGATTATCTGGCTCTGTTTTATTTTTAAATACATTTAATATTTTATTCAATATCAAATTCCTCCCTACGAATATATAAAATTGATTATATTCTTTATATATTAAAAAACCAACGACAAAACATGCCAATATTTATTCAATATGTGCCACTGTGCTTACCCGTATTACTGTTCATTGATGGTCAGTTTTTTAAAAATAATTTTCTAAAATTAAAAAAAGACCATTCATTATAAACTAGCTTGAAAATGAAGGGTCTCTTTACTTATTCTTATATATGGTTCATAATATTAATTATGTATGCCATTAATTAAAAATCTAATATTCTATAAAATGCTTCTTTGGGATTTCGGTCAACATCAAAGAGCATTGGCCAATCTTTTCTGTTCTTAACCGGATAATTGTCAAGCCATGTTGCATCATCAGCAACAGCCCACAAGGTAACAGTTTCTATTATTTCTTTGTATTCTCTGAACAATTTAAAATAGTCAGCATATACTTGCGCTTGTCTTTCTATCAGGTCTGCTGGTGGACTTTGATATCTTCCTTTATCATAATCATATACAGAAACATCCATTTCCGTAATTTGAATATTTATTCCGAGTTTTGAATATTGTTCAAGAGCCCTTATATAATCATCAATTTTGGGTTCATAGATATTTATGTGACATTGTAATCCAAGACCATTAATCCTAACCCCCTTATCTAAGCAACGCTTAATTGTCTCACTAATCTTATGGACTTTTTTCACTATAGCTTCTTCATCCTCGTTATAATAAAGTGAAATATTTCCAAAAGCCTTTCCGGCCATAATAAAAAACATTTCAAAATAATCAGGACCAAATTTATCATACCAAAGACTGTTTCTTGTTAAATTACACGTAAACTGACTTATAGCTTCATTGACAACATCCCAACAATATATAGCTGGATATCTTTCTGCCATAACCCTCATATGCTCTTCCATTCGTTCGAATGCTTCTTTATTCGTAAGTAACTTAAAATCCTCCGCCGGAATATTGTGATTCCATATTAGCGTATGTCCACGCATTGCGATGTTATTTTCACAGCAAAAATTATAAATCTTATCAGCACTACAAAAATTATAGTTTCCATAAACATCACAAATAGCCCCATATTTCATAGCATAATCGCAGGTAGCACTATTAAAGTGTTGTATTATAATATCTTTATGAGATAGTATCGTTGATTCATTAAGTGAAACACCCACTTTAAAATAATCAGCATATTTTTCTTTCAGTGATTGCATACTTAATCCTCCGCTAATCTAAGTTGTATATAATTTTTTAAACATTTGCATCTGTTGCAAAGGCCTCTGAACCCATTGGTGAAATTGTTACGAAAAGGCGTAAGACATCTTCACCGGTGTTTATAACTTGTAAGCTTTCCTGACCATCAACCTGCATTAACTCGCCCACCTGCAACGAGGTTTCTTTGCCATCTGTAACAACCTTGGCATTACCCTCCATGACTTGTAGGAAAAGTGTTGATTCTAAATGGGTATGTCCCGGAAGTATTTCCCCTTTTGCAATGTTAAGAATAAAGGCAATTACGTTATCACTTTTGAAAAGCATTCGCTTAGCAATTTTCCCTTCTGGTTTATGAAAATAATCCTTAAAATTAAACTTGTTCATAGATAAATCCTCCTTTTATTAAGCTTAAATATAATATACCCCAATTAAATTATATAATAACTAATTTCTATCCTTCTAAATCATCAAAATTATAAATTTATAACGTTTGTACTTCTAATATACCATTTATTGGATAATACTTCAATTCTATTGTCGTTATAGAAAGTAATGGCATTATTATGACGCTAAAAGCAAAAGCCCCTTAAACGTAAACGCTTAAGGGGCTTGGAAAATTCATATTAAATTATAGTTTCAGCCACAAAGCAGGACGAACACCGCCATTATTGTCGCCTAAATAATGGAATCCTTTGCTGTTATATCCGCCTATATTGTTTCCTTGAATCCCTAAATTACCGTCTCCGTGAATGTATACACCTCTTACATTAGAGCGACCGGGCGACCGAAGCCACCACCACCAAATTCCACCCTTAAACCTAGCAATTCGTGACTCATTGTTCTTGTCTTTTTTTTGAAACCAATATTTTTGCTTCGCGCTTCTATTTTGTAGATTTGCGCTACTATCACCGAAATATTTGCATACTACCTCTTCGATATCCAATAGAAAAATATTGTCCTGGGTATTTTCACCGCCAATTGAGCCATACCATGGATTATTCTGATTATAATTCGTTACCCGAATTATTTTTGCTCTATCATTTACAGTAAATTTATTATAGAAATCACCGTTAAGATATTTTCTTAATGCACAGTCGGCCCATGTCGTATCTTTACAAGCATTATGGTAGGGGCGTTGTTCTATAATATCTTTCGTTATAATCAAAGCTTTGTCCTTTTGAATGTCTAGTATTTGCCATTCGTACATACCAAATGCTACTTCATCTCCTACTTGCATTTTACCTCCCTGTAACATTACTTCTCGTTTCTCTAAGACTTAATTCTAGGCTATCAGGCTGTCAATCTTACACTTCCAGCCTCAACCACAAAGCAGGGCGGACACCTCCTGTACATTTGCCATCACTGAGATTACCTATCAAGATATTGTTGCCTTGAATACCTATATTACCGTCAGTCCCGAAGATGTACACGGCTTTTACATTAACGCGGCCGGGCGACCGAAGCCACCACCACCAACACCATTCTTTACCTTGAAGTTTCGCTAATCGCTTACTGTTATTTTCATCTTTTCTTTCAAACCAATATCTTTGATTTTTTCCGCGGTTATAAAGTTTCGAAAGGCTGTCACCGAAATATTTGCACACTTCCTCAAGACTTAATAAAAATATACTGTCCCTCGTATCTTCTCCGCCCTTTGAACCATACCACTGATTATCAAGATTTTTATTTAACACCGGAATTATTCTTGCTTTATCAGTTGCGCTGAAATTGTCATAGAACTCACCGTTAAGATATTGTCTTAGCGAGCAGTCAGCCCATGTTATATCTTTATAAGCATCATGATAAGAACGTTGATCAATTATTTCTTCCGTTATAACCAATGCTTCGTTATTTTGTATGTCAAGTACACGCCAATTGTAATTACCAAATGATATTAAAGAACCAATTTTGTAATCATTCATTTACCTTCTCCTTAATTGGAAACAATAAATCAAGCTGTAAATCTTCCATTTTACTACCCTTTTTAATAAAATTATAATAATTCAATGTTTCTTCAAAGCCTTGTCCAGCAACCGTTTCCTCCGATATCCAGCGTGGAGAATTAAAGTCATTATCATATTTATCACTTGCATTAACCCATTCTCTTAATAAACGCCAGTCCTGGAAGTCCCAGGCTCTCAACACATGTGCGGCATATAAGCCG
The DNA here is from genome assembly GCA_023425485.1 of Bacillota bacterium. GTDB lineage: Bacteria > Bacillota > Clostridia > Lachnospirales > Lachnospiraceae > Mobilitalea. The sequence goes on along the minus strand of JAFACO010000458.1, from coordinate 74 downwards.
CCGTCAAACGTTCTTTTTACTAAAGGTGCAGGTATCTCTATGTCGTCCGGTACAGAAACCCATGACTCATATAC
>JAFACO010000453.1 GCA_023425485.1 Bacillota bacterium | reverse complement strand
CGGTTGACATTGATACAAAGGATGAAATAGGTAGTCTCGCACAATCCTTTAAAAAAATGATAGCAAATATTAGAGAGCAGGCACTGATTGTTGAGCGAATTGCAGCCGGAGATCTTACGGTTGAAGTAAATATAAGATCAGAACACGATCTTCTAGGTAAAAAATTATCTGAAATGCTTAGGAAAAATAACGAAGTATTGTCCAATATATCACTTGCAACAGAGCAGGTTGCAATAGGTTCCAGACAGGTATCGGATTCCAGCATTGCTCTTTCCCAAGGTGCAACTGAGCAGGCAAGCTCTGTGGAAGAGCTGACCGCTTCTCTGGAGGAGATATCTTCACAGACTGAGCTAAATGCAAAGAATGCCAATCAGGCAAATGAGCTTGCGGTTAATGCCAAGACAAATGCAGTTGATGGCAATAATCAGATGAAAGAAATGCTTGGGGCAATGGAGGATATTAATGAATCCTCATCGAATATTTATAAGATAATAAAGGTAATTGATGATATTGCGTTCCAGACCAATATACTTGCATTAAATGCAGCGGTAGAAGCAGCAAGAGCAGGACAGCATGGAAAAGGCTTCGCTGTAGTAGCAGAAGAGGTAAGGACACTTGCTGCACGTTCTGCCAATGCAGCAAAAGAGACAACGGAAATGATTGAGGGCTCCATGAAAAAAGCGGAGGGCGGAACCAGAATAGCCAAAAAGACAGCAGATGCATTAAATTCAATCGTAAATGAGATTGAGAAGGTGGCAAGCCTTGTCAACAATATTGCAATCGCATCCAATGAGCAGGCAATTGGAATAGGACAGATTAACCAAGGAATTATGCAGGTATCTCAGGTTGTCCAGACCAATTCTGCTACCTCTGAAGAGACTGCTGCAGCAAGCGAAGAGCTGGCTAGCCAAGCTGATCTTCTTAAGGAAGAGGTAAGTAAGTTCACATTGAAGCGCAACAACATAGGCTATGGAAAAAACGATGAAATTTCTCCTGAAGTTCTTGCAATGTTGAAAACCATGACGGATACAAGTAATAGCAGTATAGGCACGAAAGCAGATAATAGGGAAGAGAGCACAACCATAAAATCCAAAATTATATTAAGTGATAAAGAATTTGGTAAATATTAATCGAACTTAATAAGAGGAAATTTACAATTCTTACTTTACAGGAGAGAATATGCTGCTGCAAGGTAAGAATTGTAATGCATTTATGAATAAAACACCGGAATAACTATGCGATGTTAAAAATAAATATATGTGGGTAGGTAATATGCTTGAAGAGAGGAAAACTATTATTAATTGTAGTGTTGGAAATATAGCAGCATCTGATGTAATTGATACGAACCGTGAAATTACATTGATTAGGAGGCTTGTAGCAGGTTCCCCCATTAATCTTGAGGAACTTATCTTGATTTCAGAAGAGCTATACTATAATGTTGCTAAGAATGATTTTATACTAAAGTATTTGGTGGAATTAAAGGAAAAAGATGAATACACCTTTCATCATTCGATCAATACGGCAATCTATTCCATGCTTATCGGAAAATGGCTTCATTTATCCAAAACAGATATTAATAATTTGATTTTGTCCGGATTGTTGCATGACATTGGAAAAATGAAAATTCCCAATGAAATATTAAATAAACCAGGGAAATATACGGAGGATGAGTACAGAATCATGAAATTACATCCGATCTATGGGCATGAAATGTTAGAAACTATAAAGAGTCTAGACCAGGATGTAAGGTTGGCTGTATTATTGCATCATGAGAGAAGTGACGGTTCAGGTTATCCCTACCATTTTACACAGGAAAAGTTGAATTTATCTTCCAAAATCGTAGCCTTTGCTGATGTATATGATGCAATGATATCGGACAGGGTTTATAGAAAAAAGATGACGCCTTTTGAAGCCTTTGCGATATTACTTAAAGGTATTTCGCATCAATTCGATTCGAGGATAGTAAATACATTTCTAAAAAAATATCCTGCTTATTTAATTGGAGCGACTGTCCGCCTTAGTAATGGTGAACGAGGTATAATCGTACATATTCCAGAGTCTGATATCACAAGCCCGATTGTGATGATAGGTAAGAAAAGTATAGATTTCTCTATTTGCCAGATTGTAAAAATATTAAATATAGAATAATTGTAGAAAAAATAAACATAAACCTGTCCCTATTTCTTTACTTGTGTGCTATAATGGTAAGTACCTGACTAAAAGCACGTATTTTTAAGAGTGCTGTGATTATATCTGATTTGATATAATTATTTGATAGGAGGTTTTTGTAATGTCTGAAAGAGGTTTGGTAACAAAGGTATCAGGAAAGAGTATGAGCGTGAAAATGTTTCCGCTTACCAGCTGTGGTGAGTGTAAAGCATGTGACGCGCACAGACGGTCTGACATGACGATTGAAATAGAAAACACTTGTAACGCTTCTGTTGGAGACTATGTATCTGTTGATATGAAGGAAACTATTTTGGCTGGTGCTTTTATTTTTTACGGTATACCGCTCATAGCTTTTGCTATTGGTATTTTGCTAGGCTGGATAATTTCACCAGGCCTGGTTTCGGAAAGCCTGCGGGAACCTGTTACTGCTGTTGCAGGCATTGGCTTTTTGTTAATAAGCTATTTAGGTATCCGCTTGGCAGACCCTTTGATTAAGAGTCATACAACATTTCCGGTTGCAACTGCAATTATTCCAAATGAGGTGGAGAACGACCTGGAAGCAGAAACAGAATAATAAGAATATTTAAAATTACCACTGCAAAACTAAAGTGACCCCAATAATTTAGCTTAAAATCTAACTTATTAGGATCTGATTAGTTTACAGTGGTTTTTTATATAATAGAAAAGTGTTCCAATTAGAGATTGACTCTTTGTTGTGTATATAATTTGAATAAAAGCTGGTATTGTATCATAAATATACATACAAATAGATAGAACACATTGCAATTTTGTGAACAAATTAACGAATTTGTTATCTTTTGGATAATATGTTATACTAATGAGCGTAAAATAAAAAAAATATAGAGACTTGGAGTGAAATTATGAGATTGCCTACTTTTAGAAGAGGAATTCACCCGAAAGATGAGAAACATCACACGGATGACAGAGCAATACAAGTAATACTCCCCAGAGTCGGTTCTAAAATGGTATATCCTATGGTGCAAAGCATAGGTGTTCCATGCCAGCCAGTGGTAGCTGTTGGTGAGCGTGTGCTTCTGGGACAAAAAGTTGGAGATGCCGAAGGAGATATTTCTTCTCCAATCCACACAAGCGTTTCGGGAATCGTTGACGCGATTACTAGGGTACTTACTCCCGCCGGAATTGTTTCAAATGCTGTTATTGTAGAAAATGATGGGCTCTATGAAGAGCATCCTTCAATTTCTGAACCCAAAGACTATAACAGTTATACCCATGATGAGATTTTGAAAATAATACGAGAGGCTGGTATTGTCGGACTGGGAGGAGCAGGCTTCCCAACCCATGTGAAGCTATCACCGCCTAAGGACATGATCATTGATAAGGTCCTTATCAACGGGGCAGAATGCGAGCCATACCTGACAACTGATTATCGAGTTATGTTGGAGGAGTCAGAAAAAATCGTCATAGGTACAGAAATCATACTGAAGCTATTGCCGACAGCAGTGGCTATTATTGGTATTGAAGACAATAAGCCGAAAGCAATCGAAGCTATGAAAAAAGCATGTGAGGGTCATAGCAAGATTAAAGTTCTTGCAGTTAAAACAAAATACCCGCAAGGCAGTGAAAAACAATTGATTTGGGCCTGTACCGGCCGAGAGGTGGAAAAAGGAAAGCTTCCTGCTACTTCCGGTGTTCTGGTGATCAATGTGGATACTGCGATAGCAATTCATCGTGCAATTGTAAGAGGACGACCCTTGATGCGAAAGGTAGTTACCTTTGCAGGCGGTGCCATAAAAAACCCTGGAAATTATAAAATCAGACTTGGAACACCCATTGATGAAATCGTTGAAGACGTAGGCGGATTGCATGTCGAACCGTCAAAAATTATAGTGGGTGGCCCAATGATGGGAATATCTACATACAAGCTGAAAATACCTGTCATGAAAACAACATCCGGTATTCTTCTTCTTACAGCAGAAGAGGCAGAAATACCTCCTGAAAGAAATTGCATCCGCTGCGGCCGCTGTGTGGCTTGTTGCCCGATTGGTCTTATGCCGTACGCTCTTAATCAATTTGTGATCCACCGCGAAGTAGATAACTTCGTGCATAGTAATGGAATGGAATGCATTGAATGTGGCAGCTGTTCCTATGTATGCCCCTCGAAAAGACACTTAACGCAGACCATAAAAAAGAAGAGAAGACAATTGCTTTCACAAAAAAAGAAAAAGGATGATTAATATTAATGACAAATAAAAGAATAGTTTCAGCAAATCCTCATTTACGCTCCGAAGCTACTATTGAAAAAATCATGTATGATGTAATCCTTGCACTTTTGCCGGCAGGTATTGCTGGGATTTATTTCTTTGGTATGAGAGCACTTATTACAATTATTTTATCTGTGGCAGCGTGTGTATCTGCTGAATGGTTATTTGAAAAGTTAGCAAAAAAACCAATCACCATTCGGGATGGCAGTGCCGTCGTTACGGGCTTATTGTTGGCAATGAATTTACCTTATACAGTACCCTTCTGGTTGCCGATTGTCGGCGGTTTCTTCGCAATTATTGTTGTAAAAATGTTATTTGGCGGATTGGGTCATAATTTTATGAACCCGGCACTGGCTGCCAGAGCGTTTTTATTGATGTCTTATCCTGTAGAAATGACCACCTGGTCGCTTGATGCTACCTCAGGAGCAACACCTCTTGGGAGAATGAAGGAAGGCGACTTTATACCGACCTCCACAGATTATATCAATGCACTTTTCGGCTTCCAGGGAGGTAGTCTTGGGGAGGTATGTGCGATAGCAATTATTATCGGAGGTATTTACCTCATTGTACGTGGTGTCATTTCCTGGAGAACCCCTGTTTCATTTATCGTAGTATTCTTTCTTCTTGCAACCCTGTTAAAACGTGCTGGGTTTGACGATTCCTATCCGCTGTATGAGCTTCTCACTGGCGGTCTTTTACTAGGTGCATTTTTTATGGCAACCGATTATGCTTCAGCTCCCATTCATCCAAAAGGACAATTCCTTATGGGAATTGGTTGTGGAGTAATAGCAATTCTAATCCGATTCTATGGAGGTTTTCCAGAAGGCGTTTGCTATTCCATTTTAATTATGAATCTTGTTGTGCCGTATATTGATAAAATTACAGTACCACGAGTATATGGAGGTGGAAAATGATGTTAAAATCTGTTTTAAAACAAGCGCTGTTTTTATTCGCCACAACTATAATAATTGCTGGCCTGCTGGGCGTTGTATACTTCATTACAGAAGAACCTATTCAAGAACAATTAGAGCAGGAATTACTTTTATCTAAGCAAATTTTATTGCCCGCTGCAACAACCTTTGAAACCGTTGACTTTAGAAAGAATAACAAGTCGACTGTAACGATGGTGGAAAGAGGGTTAGATGCATCCGGGAGTAAGGTGGGATATGTCGTAACCGTTACGCCAAAAGGCTATGGAGGAGAAATTCTGACAATGGTAGGATTTGATGAAAATATTTCTGTAACCAGCTATCGTATTTTACAATCCAACGAAACACCTGGCCTTGGCGATATCGCTGCCAAACCGGAGTTTACAAGTCGCTTTGAAGGGAGATCCGACTTTCCAATCAATATTGTAAAACCCCCTGCCAAGGAAATGGACGTATTAGCAATCACAGGTGCAACCATTACTTCAAAAGCAATTGCACAAGGCGTAAATCATGCCGCTGAACTCATCATATCGATAGAAGGAGGGGAATAATGGGCAACTTTAAAAAAATAGCACTAAATGGCATCATTTATGAAAACCCTGTATTCGTCCAACTTATTGGTCTGTGTCCGACTCTGGCGGTTACCACCAGCGCGTCAAATGGCTTAGGTATGGGGATTTCTACAACCCTGGTTATGGCGTTTGCAAGTATGGTGATTTCTTCTTTGCGTAACATTCTGCCTGAAAAAGTCAGATTACCTATTCTGGTTTCAATTACAGCCGGTTTCGTTACCATTCTTCAGCTTTTGATAAAGGCTTATTTTCCGGACCTGGATAAATCCTTAGGTATTTTTATCCCTTTAATAGTTGTAAACTGTATTCCGTTTGCAAGAGCTGAGGTTTTCGCTTCAAAAAATAAAATCCTCCACTCAGTGGCAGATGGATTTTTCATGGGCTTAGGTTTTACGATTGCTCTTATCCTTATTGGCAGCATTCGTGAAATTTTAGGAGCTGGGACATTCTTTGGGATTACAGTTCTTCCAGAGTTATTTCCCAAAACTCTTACTATGATTTTTGCCCCTGGAGCGTTTTTTACAATTGCATTTATAATTGCAGCCATTAACTATTTCAAAGAAAAGCCTAGGAAGGAGGATAAATAACTATGGATTTGTTTTTTCTGTTTTTAGGTGTGGTTCTGGTCAATAACTTTATCCTTGCACAGTTTTTGGGGGTTTGCACTTTCTTTGGAGTATCCAATAAAATCGAAAACTCTATAGGGATGAGTTTGGCTATTACCTTTGTTATTACACTGTCTTCCTTCTTTACGCATATTACCTATAAATATATACTGGCTCCATTGAAGGTGGAATATCTTTCTACAATGGCATATATCTTAATAATAGCGTCCCTGGTACAGCTTGTGGAAATGTTCATTAAAAAAAGCAGTCCAGCTCTTCACCGTGCGCTTGGCGTGTACTTACCTCTGATTGCCGTTAACTGTGCAATCTTTGGTGTTGCAATTATTAATCAAGAGAATAATCATACTCTAATCCAATCCGTTGTCTATGGCTTTGGTGCTGGCGTTGGATTTTCCCTTGCGATTCTTTTGCTGGCAGGACTGCGTACAAAGCTTGAGAAGGCAGATGTTCCTAAAATATTTAAGGGACATCCTATTACCTTTATTATTGCTGGATTAATGAGCATCGCTTTTATGGGATTTTATGGTTTGTTCTAGGCTAAGAATATAGAAACTATACATAAAAATTTGAAATGAGGAGTAAATTAGATGGATTTTTCCTATTTAATAAATCCGATTATAGCTATCGGTACGATTAGTTTGATTTTTGGACTTGTACTTGGTTATGCAGGCAAAAAACTTGAAGTTCCAGTTGATGAACGCCTGCAGAGTGTTCTCAATGCATTACCAGGTGCAAACTGCGCCGGATGTGGCTTTGCGGGCTGTTACTCCTTTGCCGAGGCACTGGTAGAAGAACGCGCTCAGTTGAACGGGTGCCCTGTTGGAGGAGCCAGCACAGCCGAAAGTATTGCCGCTATTCTTGGTGTTAAGGCCGAAGCCTTTGAAAAACGTGTTGCCTTTGTAAAATGCATGGGTTCGGTGGCGGTTGCTCATTATAGATACAGTTATCAAGGAATTTTGGATTGTAATGCTGCCGTACAGCTGGCAGGCGGAGGCACAAAGCAATGCTCCTATGGCTGTATCGGACTTGCAAGCTGTAAAAAGCTATGCCAGTTCGGTGCTATACGTATTGAACATGATATTTCGGTAATTGACCCGACGAAATGCACAGGTTGCGGTAAGTGTATATCAGCTTGCCCCAAAAACCTTATTGAGCTGGTACCCGAATCCTCCAATGTAAGAGTGTCCTGTTTTACACAGGAAAAAGGAAAGGAAGTAAAGCTCCACTGCTCTGTGGGT
>JAFACO010000446.1 GCA_023425485.1 Bacillota bacterium | reverse complement strand
ATTATATAATGATAATATTATTATCTAGACTTATTATGGGTAACTCTTCGATTTTTGTCAATGTTGAAATAGTTGATTTGAGTAAAGGTTTGATACATATCTAAGTTAACTTAACCCTATTATTTATTTGATGTGTTCCTCTATTGGAATAAAGTTCAATACATAATCATATAGGTACGGACTTAACTCTTCTATTAACTTTTCCTTCTCTTCTTCGGTGCATTTAATGTGAATTATTTTATTCATTTCATCAATTTCTTGTTCCATTCTTACCACGCTCCATATCCGCATTTCTTACTTTTAATCCCAGAGCTTTAACTGTTCATTATAAATTATTATGGATTTATCTTTTCGCTCAGTAATTTTATCTTCACTTGATAGTGTCCCGCAAAGCAAAGGTGAACTAGGGTCATATAGTTCTTTGCTCTCCGACACTTTCTGTTCACTAAAATTGGCATAACAGTATTGGCAACCGTTAAAACAAGTATTATAGGCTCCAATCTCAGTACTTTCTATACAGCCGCATTCTACACGTTGACCTTTATCTTTACCAGATTTAATAGGATAACCTATTATTTTCTCAATCAAATTTTTATCAATACAATGCCCTTGTTCAATATTTAAATCCGTTAAATCAATATTCTCTGCACAGGTTTCTACCGATATATGATTTGCATGTGCCAGTTCAGCAATAGCAGAAGCGATTTCCCTCTTCCTCTCATTATCTAAGGGTAATACATTTAGCGAATTCATGTTGTGCTTTATTTTATTGTACATATCCACAAAACTTATTACAACCCTATCCGTATATCCACGCAAGCTCTCCGCCATTTCTTTAAAGGCCTTTAAGTGATATTCCATACTATAAGTGTTCGTTAATATAATAGGATCGTATCTCCAGATTACTCTCTCTTTGCCAATCTTAATCGATAATCTTTGAAAAGCCTCTATCATATCTTTTCGCTTATTGGGGATATTCCATTCCATATCTCTTCCATAACTAGTTAAGGTAAATTGAAAATAGTATTTATAATGCTTCAATTCATCAAGCCGATCCATCATCGGAAGTGGATTCTTAGTCCAGAATACGATACAATCTACAACTGCAGGTGAGAGGTCAATTCTACTAATCTGATGATAATTCATGGGATTACGTACATATAAGAATCCTTCCTGAATCCTGTTAAGAAACCACTCAGAATAATAGTTCGGTATATCGGTTCTTCTACTCACACTTAATATCATTTTGATGCTCCTCTGTTATAAAATAGAAAATGTACTATTTTAAATCATCTTTCCATTCTCCTTTGTCTTTATAAAAATAATGCTCACTAATACCATCTTCTAGAAAGACACGCAGCATTCTGTCCATTCCTTTTGCTAATTTCATTTCATTAAGCGTATTTAATTTTACCCAGTAAACCTCTCCTTCCTCAGAAGAAGTTATTTCACCTGTGAATTTATTTGTTTTATAAAATAAAACTACATATCTTGCATCATCCTGTTGAATCCATTGCTTAGTGCCACATAATTGTGGATTGTAGATATGTAATCCGGTTTCTTCATACACTTCTCTAATGACAGAATCTACAAAGGATTCCTCTTTTTCAATATGCCCACCCGGAAAAGTGATTCCTCCCCAATCTGGGTCTTTTCTCTCCTGAACTAGAACATTACCATCATTATCATATATCATGCACATATTTGTAAATATTGCTCGTTCACTTCGGTCCATGGGTTGGGTTCCTCCTGCAAATATCTTTTGTTTTTATATTCTTTTTATTGCCTAGACTTATCCTATACATGACTTTCTATGTAAGATCTTATATTATTTCTTGTCCAAATATATAAATAAATACCAGGATTACAGATATCGTAATATAATCATATTACTCAATAGTATATCAGTAAAATACATGATAAGAAACAAAATTACATATAGTATCAAAAGATTATTATGGTCTTTAAACCATTTCTTTATATAAATGTAGTCTCAACGAGATATAACGTATAATCATGTAGGGAGCTTAAATCTAGCATAGTATTTTAGTTTACTTATACTGCATTATTTTCTAAAACAATTAAATCGTTCAACATATCCCAATCTGTTTTATTCATTCGAGAAAAATAATGGCCTTTAAAGTAACATGGTGTATGTTTTATACCATCTATATGATATGATACATGCAAAGAACCGCAATAGGGATGACAATTTTCACATTCTTTTGTAGCAGCTATTGATCTTTTTATTGTATCAGAACAACTCGACATTTTTTCTATATAATTATCAATGTGCATTAAATTGGCCTTTACGAGTAATGAATTATCGTATACCTCCATCCAGAACAATACTTTTCTATTGCTTTGTTTATTAAATATAACTCTATATCCGTTTGGTCTTGTTTTGAAAACAATTTTGCATCCGAGCGACTCACTTGTTTGATGCAATGTTTTTGCAATTTCATATTCCTCATCCAGTAATACCTTGAAAGAATCTAGTTTATCCATTTATGACTATTCCTTTCCGGCACCCAACGAGTTATGAAACAAGTCAGGTGCGCATCGAATTTTTCCCTATTAATATAAGTAATACAAATACTTACCACAGTGGGCGGATATACTACAG
>JAFACO010000434.1 GCA_023425485.1 Bacillota bacterium | reverse complement strand
GTGTACGGGATCGGGTTGCATTGTTATAAGTCTTGCAAAGCTAAGTTCCTTAAAGAAAGCAGTTGGCGTAGATATTTCGGAACAAGCCCTGTTAATTGCAGCAAAAAATTCCAGAAAGCATATAGTGAATATAGAGTTTATTCAAAGCAACCTATTTGAGAAGGTGGAAGGAATCTATGATATTATAGTATCTAACCCACCCTATATTCCAACCGGAGAAATTGAAGGGTTAATGCCGGAAGTAAAGGATCACGAGCCAATGCTTGCTTTGGATGGTGACCTAGATGGACTGGTTTTCTACCGTAATATTTCTTTTGAAGCCATGAGATTTTTAAAGCCAAAGGGATATCTGTTCTTTGAGATCGGTCATGATCAGGGTAAGGCTGTAGAGAACATCTTGTACACACAAGGGTATGAAAATATTAAAGTAATTAAGGATCTAAGTGGGCATGATAGAGTGGTATCAGCCAGAATTCCTTAAGATTTTAAATAAATTTAAGTAAGGATATGTTATAAAGATATACCGTAAGGTAACAATTACGGGTAAAGGATTTTATCGGAGGAGTTATTCATATGTTTGATAAGTTAGAAGATATTTTAATACGATATCAGGAGCTGGAAGAAGAGCTCATGAATCCCAGCGTTATGAACGATCAGCAACGCTATAGAAATCTTCGTAAGGAACATTCAGATCTTACGGATATCGTTGAAAAATACAAAGAATACAAGACAACACAGGTTAATATTGAAGATAGTCTCACCATGCTTTCAGAAGAAAGTGATGAGGAACTTCGTGAAATGGCAAAAGAAGAATTAAACGATTGTAAGCAACGTTTAGTTCAAATTGAAGAAGAACTTAAAATTCTTCTTTTACCCAAAGACCCAAATGATGAGAAGAACGTTATTGTTGAAATTCGTGGTGGTGCAGGTGGTGATGAGGCAGCTTTATTTGCTGCAGAATTATACCGTATGTATGTAATGTATGCAGAACGCCATCGTTGGAAAATAGACATGATGACCTTAAATGAAAATGGAATTGGTGGATTTAAAGAAGTCATATTTATGGTACTTGGAAAAGGTGCATATTCCAAACTCAAGTATGAAAGTGGTGTACACCGTGTACAACGTGTACCGGTTACAGAATCAGGCGGAAGAATTCATACCTCAACAGCTACGGTAGCGATTATGCCTGAAGCAGAAGAGGTCGATGTAGAGCTTGACTTAAATGATTGTAAGTTTGACGTATTCCGTTCATCAGGTAATGGTGGACAGTGTGTTAATACAACTGACTCTGCTGTACGTTTGACTCATATTCCTACTGGAATTGTTATTTCCTGTCAGGATGAGAAATCGCAGTTAAAGAATAAGGATAAAGCAATCCGTGTACTTCGTTCCAAGTTATATGAAATGGAATTAGAAAAGGCGCAAAGTGCCGAGGCCGAAGCGAGAAAGAGCCAGGTTGGTACTGGAGACCGTTCAGAAAAAATCAGAACTTATAACTTCCCACAAGGGCGTTGTACTGATCATAGGATTAAGCTTACCGTACATCAATTGGATGCAGTTATGAATGGGGATATTCAAGAAATTATTGATAGCTTAATCGCAGCTGATCAAGCGGCTAAGCTTAGCAACCTGCAAGAAGGATAATATCTTTATGAAGCCTAAATTTACAATTAGCAGTCCAAGTAATGCTCAGGTTAAGAACCTTGCTTTGCTTCAAAAAAAAGCAAAAGCCAGAGATGAACAGGGAATCTTTGTGATTGAAGGAATAAAAATGTTTGATGAGGCAAAGGCACTTGGTTTAGTAATCAAAGCTTATGCCTCAGAGAGCTTTTATCAAGAGATAATAAAGGATGAACCCAAATACTTTGAGGGAATAGAATATGAACTTCTTACGGATTCTGTTTTTAAAGAAGTATCAGAGACTAAGACTCCACAAGGTATTCTGGCGACAGTGAAGCAAGCAAATTATCAATTAGAGGATTTGTTAAAAGCGCAGGATGCCTGTTTATTACTTCTGGAAGACATCAGAGATCCAGGTAATATGGGAACTATGATTCGAACTGCCGAGGGGGCAGGAATCACAGGAATCATATTTGGTGATTCGACGGTTGATATCTATAATCCAAAAGTAATACGCTCCACTATGGGTTCTATTTATCGAATGCCTTTTTATCAGGCAAAAGATTTCTACAATATAATACCAAAAATTAAAGAACAGGGTATTACTTTATTTGCTGCACATCTAATGGGAGCTAATTATGATACTGAGAATTATTTTAAAGGTAAATGTGCTTTTCTTATTGGAAATGAAGCGAATGGTCTCTCAGAGAGAGCAGTGCAGGAAGCAGATAAATTAATAAAGATTCCAATGGCTGGACAGGTGGAATCACTGAATGCCGCTATTGCTGCGGCGATTTTAATGTACGAAGCTGCAAGACAGCGTCGTCTAATTTAAGAAATGTAAAATTTAACACAAAATTTACACAAATATGTGTTAAAATATGCATAAGCAGGAATTATGAAAATGGGAGAGCTGCTTAGTGCATTTAAGGGGATGTGGGGTTATGGCAATTGAAGTATTTAATAGGTATGAGAAGAAATTTATAATTTCTGATGAAACCTATAGACAGTTAAAATCACAACTTTCTGAGTACATGGAAGTTGATGAGCATAGTAGAAATGGTGATTTTTATTCCATTTGTAATATTTATTACGATACGCCTGATAATCAGATTATCAGTAGATCAATTGAAAAACCATTATATAAAGAGAAACTGCGCTTAAGAAGTTATGGAGTGGCTAGTCCTAAAGATAAGGTTTATCTTGAAATTAAAAAGAAATACAATGGCAGAGTTAATAAAAGAAGAACCTCGATTATTTTAGAGGAGGCATATCATTACATTAATACTAAACAAAAGCCTATGGCCAATGGTATTATGAATGAGCAAATCTTAAATGAGATAGACTTCTTTCTACAACGTTACCCTACCTTACAACCGGCACTCTTTTTATCTTATGAAAGGGATGCAATGTTTAGTAAAGAGGATCGAAGTTTCCGTGTTACCTTTGATACCAATATTCGTACGAGGCGTGATAATTTAGGCTTAGATATCGGCAATTTTGGTGATCCGCTCTTGTCAAAAGGCGAATGGATTATGGAAGTAAAAATTAAGGATGGAGTTCCATTGTGGTTTGCACAAATACTTTCAAAGTATAAGTTATATTCTACTTCGTTTTCGAAATATGGCACAGAATACAAGAAATTAATGGCTACAGAACATATGCCATATATTAGTAATAAAATTTATGCTTAGGAGGAAGGACATCCATGTTTGATTCTATATTAAATAGTGTATCATCGACAGCTGATGTTTCAATTAGTGTTAGTAATACCTTAATTAGTATTGGGGTAGCTTTAGTACTTGGTTTTGTTATCAGTTTATCTTACTTAATTACAACACCCAAAAGAGAACGTTCAGCAAGTTTTATTATGAGTATCATTATTTTGCCTACCATTGTTGCAGTTGTAATTCTATTAATTGGGGGTAATTTAGCCAGAGCCTTCTCTATGGCTGGTATTTTTACAATAGTACGTTTTCGTAGTATCCCAGGAGATTCTAAAGATATTTCCTATGTGTTTTTAACAATGTCTGTTGGTTTGGCGATTGGTTTGGGGTATATTACTTTAGGTGCTGCTGTAGCTGTAATTATTGGTCTTGCAATCATAGTAATAAAGAAATCAGGGTATGGTGTAACCGTACAGCAAGAGAAGAGATTGAGAATTACTGTACCTGAAGATATGAATTATCAGGATTTGTTTGATGATATTTTGAAAAAATACACAGAGTATTGTGTTATGCAGAGAGTTAAAACAATCAATATGGGGACTTTATTTGAAATTGCCTATGATGTTATATTAAAAAAAGGCATGTCAGAAAAGGAGTTTATTGATGAACTTCGTTGTAGAAACGGTAATTTAACCATACAACTTGGAGTAAAAGATAATGGTTATCAGCAATTATAATATGCTATACAAGAAAAACTTTAATAAATATACAACGATTATTATGTTACATATAAATATATGGTTATAAAACAGAGCCATTTGTCTTAAGCTATTAGCTAAAGATGAATGGCTTTTTATATGTAATTATTAGACCTAGGTTAGAATATTATTAAAATGAAATCATTACTATTGTAAAGCCGTGTAGGATTTAGTAAAATGAAGTAAATGACGAAGAAGGGGGAATTATCTTGGCATCAATATATTGGTTAGTTATCTTAGCGGCACTCTTATTAATAGAAATTTTTACGCTTGGTTTATTTACGATATGGTTTTCCGGAGGTGCACTAATTGCATTCTTCGTATCCTTAGTAGCAGAGGATAATCTTCTATTACAAATTATAGTATTTTTAACAGTATCCTTGGTATTATTAATTTTTACAAGACCTTTGGTTCTAAAATATTATAATCCCAAACGAGTTAAGACAAACTATGAAGGTGTAATTGGAAAAAATGGTATAGTTATAGTTACTATTGATAATTTGAAATCCACCGGTCAGGTAACTGTGGATGGGCAGGAATGGTCAGCAAAAACTGTAGATGGCAGCAGAATAGAAAAAGGCTCAATTGTTACGGTGCAAGCAATTACCGGAGTAAGATTGGTGGTTACAAAAGCAGTTCAAGAAACAAGTACGGTTTCGGAAAAGATTAGTAATGAATAGTGATGTTATGGAATTAGATGTTTTGTGTGAAAACACTAAATTATATTAATTTAATTTTATAGGAGGAGATAGAATGGATCCGATTGTATTACTGATTATTTTATTTATTATTGTGTTACTTGTTGCAGCATCCTGTATTCGTATTGTACCTCAAGCGCATGCATATGTTCTTGAGCGTTTAGGAGGATATCAAGCAACCTGGAGCGTAGGTATTCATGTAAAAATGCCACTCATTGATAGGGTAGCAAAAAATGTACTTTTAAAAGAACAAGTAATTGACTTTGCTCCTCAACCTGTTATTACGAAGGACAACGTTACTATGAAAATAGATACCGTTGTATTTTATCAAATTACAGATCCTAAGTTATATGCTTATGGTGTTGAGCATCCCCTTAATGCTATTGAAAATCTTACAGCAACTACTTTAAGAAATATTATTGGTGATCTTGAGCTTGACGAAACATTAACCTCAAGAGAAATTATTAATACCAAAATGAGAGTTACCCTTGATGAAGCTACTGATCCTTGGGGTATTAAAGTAAATCGTGTGGAGCTTAAGAATATTATTCCTCCTGCTGCTATTCAGGATGCAATGGAAAAACAGATGAAGGCAGAAAGAGAAAGAAGAGAGTCCATCATTAATGCAGAAGGACAGAAAAAGTCAGCAATTCTTGTATCTGAAGGTAAAAAGGCATCTGCAATCTTAGATGCAGAAGGTGAGAAGCTGGCAGCAATTCTTAGAGCTGAAGCGAAAAAAGAAGCAACAATTCGTGAAGCAGAAGGACAGGCGGAAGCAATCCTTGCAATTCAGAAGGCAAATGCGGATGGTATTCGTTTCTTAAATGATGCAGCACCAGGAAATGCAGTTATACAGTTAAAGAGCTTAGAGGCATTTGCTAAAGCTGCAGATGGTAAAGCGACTAAGATTATCATTCCTTCCGAAATTCAAGGCTTAGCAGGCTTGGTGAAGTCATTAACTGAGGTTGGTAAGAGTGATATAGACTAAGCAGATGTGTTATATAAATAATAAGTACTGAAAGGATAACAGCTTTCCTGCTGAGAAATAGGGGGAGTTGTTATCCTTTTTTCGTTAGTACACACTATAGGTAATTGTATAATTTAAAATAAAATAGTATGGAAATTTATTTTATTTTTCATATAAATAATAAGATACTATTTAAGGAGCTTCCTGTCTGCAAGTTTATTCAGATTTATTCTTGACAATTGTGAAAAATAAGAATAATGTATAAATAAACATAATAAAGCATAATTATTAATTTGCATTTAGGCCAAAGTAAAAGAAATACTTTGGCGGATGGGAGGATTTATGAATTTAAAAGGACGTAGTTTTTTAACACTCAAGGATTATTCACCAGAGGAGATCGGTTATTTATTGGAACTTGCTGCTGATTTAAAGGATAAAAAGAAGCAAGGTATAACAGGGAGTAGTTTAAAAGGAAAGAATATTGCTTTAATTTTTGAGAAGCCTTCTACTAGAACCCGCTGTGCATTTACTATCGGTTGTATTGATGAAGGAGCACATCCAGAATATTTGAGTAAAGATGATATTCAATTAGGGCATAAGGAAAGCGTTGAAGATACGGCACGAGTTTTGGGAAGAATGTTTGATGGAATAGAGTTTAGAGGATATCATCAGGAGACAGTCGAGAAACTTGCAAAGTACAGTAAGGTGCCGGTATGGAATGGTTTAACAGATTCAGACCATCCAACTCAAATACTTGCTGACTTCTTGACTTTGAAGGAGCAGTTTGGTAAGCTTAAGGGACTGAAGTTGGTCTATGCTGGTGACGGAAGAAATAATATGGCAAATAGTTTGATGATCGGAGCAGCGAAAATGGGGATTGATTTTACTATTTTAGCTCCTACGTCTCTTTGGCCGGAAGAAAGTCTAGTTGATTTATGTAAAACCTATGCAAAAGCCAGTGGAAGCGAGATTGTAATATCTGATAAAACAGAAGATGTGGAAGGGGCAGATGCGATTTATACGGATGTATGGTGCTCCATGGGCGAAGAGAATCTAGCAGAGCAAAGAATTGCTATTCTAAAACCATATCAGGTAAATGATGCTTTGCTTGCCCAAACGAAGAAGGATAGTACAGTTATTCTTCATTGTCTTCCTGCTGTAAAAGGCAAGGAGATTACAGAAGAAGTTTTTGAACGATTTGCTGAGATCATATTTGATGAAGCAGAAAATCGGATGCATACGATTAAAGCAGTCATGGTAGCTACACTGGGCAATCAGCAGTAGGGAAGACCATGCACAAATACTTTACTCTATGAGCCGATGATAGAATAATTCTGCAACATCTAATTATGGTAGATAGAATGGTAAAGGAGTTTGTGCGATGTATCAGGATAAAGTGGTTTTATGTGCAAGTAGTGCTTATGAAATGAAGTACTGGCTGAATGAGGATTTTAATGTGCTCCCGGAGATAATAAAACAGGAGCTTAAAATAATGTGTGTTTTATTTACAGAAGATATTGGTGGAACGTTATCTTTGGAATTTGATGAAGATGGAAGTTTAATGTTTAAGGTTGATTCAGAAGAAAATGATTACCTCTATGATGAAATAGGAAGTGTTTTGAAAATAAAGCAGCTCCAAAGGGAGAAAGCGGAATTTTTAGAGTCCTTAGAAATGTATTACAAGGTATTTTTCTTGGGAGAAGACATACAAGAACTAGAATAACCAGATAATACAACGCTTTTAAATTGAATTTGGAGGAATACAATATGATATTAGTTATAGATGTAGGAAACACAAATATTACAATTGGTGTTATTGAGGAATCTGAAATAAAGTCAACTTTTCGATTGACAACCAGTATTGCTAGAACTTCGGATGAGTATGGATTACTGATTTGTGATCTTTTAAAAACGAAAAATATCAGTAATTCAGAGATAACTTCCGTAGCAATTGCTTCTGTTGTACCTAAAATTATGCATTCTCTTGCTTCGGCTATTATTAAGTACCTCAATCTTACACCGCTGATTGTCGGATCGGGAACAAAAACAGGTATAAAGATTCAAGTTCCTAACCCGAAGGAAGTGGGAGCAGATAGGATAGTTGATGCCGTGGCTGCATATGAAATATATGGTGGACCTGTTTTAGTGATTGATTTTGGTACTGCAATCACGTATGATTTAATTACGAAAGACGGTGCTTTTATTGCAGGTGTGACTAGCCCTGGTCTTCGCATCGCTGCCAACGCACTTTGGAATGATACGGCAAAGCTTCCTGAGATTGAGATTGCTATGCCTAACACAATTTTAGCTAAGGATACTGTAACCAGTATGCAAGCAGGGCTGGTATTCGGTTGCATTGGACAAACAGAGTACATTGTCAAAAGAATGTTAGAAGAAGCAGGAATCGGTAATTGTAAAGTCGTTGCTACCGGCGGGCTAGGTAAGATTATAGCAGATGCAACTGATATTATAGAAGTATATGATCCAAATCTTACACTAATGGGATTAAAGATAATAAATGATAAAAATAAGCGATAATACTTATATGGAGTCAATGTTTTCATTATCATGCCGGGACAAGAAGAATAGTAACATTGTCAATTTGATAAATGAAAATTATTGAATCAGGAGGAACAAGTGAGTTTTCGTATTGGAAATGTAGAAATAAAAGGTAATTTAATACTTGGACCCATGGCAGGAGTAACTGACCTGCCATTTCGATTATTATGCAAAGAAAAGGGTGCTGATTTGGTATATACTGAGATGGTCAGTGCAAAAGGGGTTCAATATAATAATAAGAACACAGAGAGTTTACTATATATAGACGAAAAAGAGCGGCCGGCAGCACTTCAATTATTCGGTGCAGATCCGGTAATACTTAGTGAAACTGCAAAGCGTTTGGAAGAACGCAATTTTGATATTTTGGACATTAACATGGGATGCCCCGTACCCAAGGTGGTTAACAATGGTGAAGGGTCTGCTTTAATGAAAAATCCTAAGCTCATTGGTGAAATTGTTAAAATGGTTTCAGGTGCAATTAAAAAGCCAGTAACTGTTAAAATTCGCAAAGGCTTTACACCG
The DNA here is from genome assembly GCA_023425485.1 of Bacillota bacterium. Classification (GTDB taxonomy): domain Bacteria; phylum Bacillota; class Clostridia; order Lachnospirales; family Lachnospiraceae; genus Mobilitalea. Next base: position 254 of record JAFACO010000434.1, on the reverse strand, counting down.
GATGCAATTAATGCAGTTGAAGTTGCCAAAATAGCAGAGGATTGTGGTGCTGCAGCTGTTGCTGTGCATGGCAGGACCAGAGAACAATATTATAGCGGTAAAGCAGATTGGGAGATTATTGGTGCAGTTAAGCAGGCAATAACGATACCTGTAATAGGGAGTGGAGATATTTATACTCCGGAAGATGCAAAGCAAATGATAGCTCAAACAGGGTGTGATGGTATTATGATGGCACGAGGAACCAGAGGCAACCC
>JAFACO010000415.1 GCA_023425485.1 Bacillota bacterium | reverse complement strand
GTACAGAAACCCATGACTCATATACCTGAGATGGTTCTCCGAGTACTGCTGCCTCCTTAGAGCAGTCAAAACCAAAACTTCGGGCATCGGGTTTCATTTTTAGCAACCCACTTTCATTTACAAATTGTGATATCATGTCACTCGCTTTACCTTCACAGCCTTCTCCAGATGCATATGCAGCAGCCACCGTCATAGGTGGAAGGTAAACAATCCGTATATCTTTGTCCTCCATTTTGTTTAAACTTTCATTTGCTTTGTTCAATTCTTCCATTGACTTGTCCTCCTTAAAATTAATTTTAGAGACAGTCAATGAATCCACAATTTCTAGTAAGCCTTCATCATCTGGTAATGCGAACATCGTGCTTCCAAGGTTAAGATGTGAGATAAAGGATTTGATGACACTGCGAATGGTGGAGAGTGCGGTGATTTCATCCTCAATATCCGCGAGGTTACGCTCAAAGGCTTCAATTGCAATGCGTGCATCCGCACTTTGCAGAACCTCTGCAATTTGTTTGAGCGGTATACGCAATTTACGTAAAACGATAATCTGACGCAGACGAGTAATGGCATCGGCATCGTATGCGCGGTATGTAGAATCTTCCTTTTTTGTAGGAATAATCAACCCAATTTGCTCATAATACCTAAGGGTACGGGTTGAGATTGAAAAGTACTTTGATACTTGACTGATAGTTTGCAGTTCGATGACTATCCCTCCTTCCAAGTATTAATATACAAGTTGACGCGACGTTAAAGTCAAGTAAAGATATAAAATTTGTTATAAAATGTATAAAGAATATTTTTTATATTTCCTATAACAGTCCAAAATGGGTACTCTCGATAATTGATTTCATTTGGCACAAGCAAAAAGGATGTCCGGCGGGGTCAAACATAACCCTCCATTCCTTAGAAAATTGCTCATCTGCAATAGTTGCTCCGCAATGAATTGCATATTGAACTGCTTTTTCTAAATTATTAACAGCGAAATCTATATGCGCCATTTGCTGTTGAGCTTCCGGCTCTTCTGGCCATACAGGTGGTTTATACTCAAGATTTCGTTGAAACAATATACCAGGATATGTTCCCTGATTGGTTCCTGGAGCATATACACATGCCCAATCTTCATCCATGAGCATAAATTCCCACTTGAGCAACTCCGCATAAAATTTTGCTAATTCTTGCGGATCTTTGCAATCCATCGTAAATGAGTACATTTTGATTTTCAATTCATCATCCATAAGGCTAATATCTCCTATTTCTAATATGCAATAGCATCTATCTGAATATGCAGGCCATCAGGTCCACCGTTATGCGCAAATTCAGTCTGTATTGTTTTTCTTGCCGGATACGTCATACCTTAATAAGGCAAACATTCGTACTTTAAATATACCACTAAATGGATAATATTACAAATTATATACTGAATTAAATATTTTTAATTGTGTTATTTTAATAGAAAACAAAACCCTTTAAATATTAACGTTTAAAGGGTTAAAGGCATTTTATTTGTAATCATCCACGTCAAATTCGCGGTCTTTAAAATAATATTTACGGTCGCTTTCCGTAATTTCACGAATCACTTTACAAGGACTGCCTACGGCAATAACATTATCAGGTATATCCTTTGTAACTACACTACCTGCACCAATAACAACATTGTTTCCAATGGTTACACCTGGTGTAATAACTACATTACCTCCTAACCATACGTTGTCACCTATGGTTATGCCTATCCCATACTCATAACCTGTATTTCTTGATTCAGGGTGGATTGGATGTCCTGCAGTATAAATTGCTACGTTGGGTGCAAACATTACATTATCACCAATCACCACTTTACCTACATCTAGAATGATACAGTTATAATTAGCAAAAAAGTTATCTCCTACTTTAATATTTTTACCATAATCACAGTGGAAGGGTTGCTCAATATGCGTATTTTTACCTGCGCTGCCTAGAATGTCATGAATTAAATCATCAATTTCTTTTTCTTCTTCTGGAGGCAATAAGTTATATTTATATATTTTTTTCTTATTCTCAAGTCTTAGTTCTGGTAACCCATCAAGCCAAGCCTTATAGGGTAGTTCTGCATGCATTCGTTCATTTTGATTCATAGTTTACTATTCCTTTCCTGTTGATAGATTCTATAGAATTAAAGTATTACCGTCCTTTTAGTAAATATAATAAAGTTAACTGTTTGCAGTGTCCCATTCCTTACTGCATAATATTCCTCAAGCATAACCTTAATTATAAGAGTAGTTTTCTACGGAAAGTACTCTTCCTGAAGAGAAAGATTTAATTTCAATTTCAATTTGGTTTTAATACATTTAATTTCGATTTTTAGAAATAAAATAGTATGTAATTTGTATTGAACTAATTATATTATCATATATTAAAGCAAATATACATTTATGAGGAATCCTATGACCATTCATGTTGTCCAACCTGGAGAAACCTTGAGTTCGATCTCAGATTTATATAATATTCCTATTGAGAGATTAATACTGGAAAATGGTATTACTAATCCTAATAATCTAGCCATTGGTCAAACTATAGTTATTGTCCAACCAGAGATAGTGTATACAGTACAAGCTGGTGATACTTTAGTTAGTATTGCAGAGAAATATGGGGTTTCGGTAATGCAATTATTAAGAAATAATCCATATCTTTCAGATAGGGAATTTATATTTCCTGGAGAAACCATCGTCATAAGTTATCATAACAATAAAATAAGAACAATTGCTACCAGTGGTTATGCATTTCCGTATATAAACAGAGATGTCTTAATTAAGACCCTGCCCTTCTTATCTTACTTGACCATTTTTAATTATAGAATTACAAGTGAAGGAAATATTGTAGTTGGTGATGAGGATTTAGAAATAGTTCAATTGGCAAAAAGTTATGGAGTTGCACCAATGATGTTTGTGTCTACATTCACGGAGGAAGGGGTTAGCAGTAGTCGAGTTGTTTATGATGTTTTACTCAATTCAGAAGTGCAAGATCGAGCAATATACAATATTCTTAATCAATTAAAATCAAAAGGATATTATGGCGTAAATATATATGCAGAATATATTAACTATGAAAATATAGACTATATTGCTGATTATCTCAAGAGAGCTGCAGATATCTTTCATGCAGAGGGTTATAGGGTATTAATTACTGTAACCCCGGACGCTAATGTTGGAACTAAGATCGTAACTTTTGATGACATAGATTACTCTAAATTAGCTGTATCTGTGGATGCTATCGTATTTACTTCCTATGAGTGGGGAAGGACCTATAGTTTTCCAAGTTCAATAACTCCTGTTAATGTACTAAGAGAATTATTAAATTATGCAGTTAATATTGTACCCGCTGAAAAAATCTTTTTAGGACTTATTACCATCGGCTATGATTGGCAACTACCCTATGTCCCTGGCGCTTCTTCGGCGAATGCCATAACATCTGATGGTGCTATACAGTTTGCTGCTGACAATGGAATACCCATAGAATTTAATGAACCAGCGCAGGCGCCTTATTTCTTTTACCTTGATGGGTTTGAAGTGTTACATATAATGTGGTTTAAAGATGCAAGAAGTTACACTTCAATATCAGGATTGGTACCGGAATATGGCCTTCAGGGTTTATCCCTGTGGACTATTATGAATTTCAATACTCAAATGTGGTTTGTCATTAATACAGAATATGACATTGAAAAGGTTCTAAATATAATTTAGTACTGTGCATACAATACTATCTCACTAATTAAAGTACTCTTTAGCTAAAATTGCATAATTAAATTTATCAAATAAACCATTATTACATTTCAGCGCTTGCCGCATTGTACCTTCATAGATCATTCCACATTTTTGCATCACCTTACCCGAAGCTAGATTTTCACTTGCAAAATCAGCATATATCGATTAAAACCTACCTCGTTGAAAAAGAAATCAATGACTGCTTTTACAGCTTCCGTCATGAGACCTTGCCCCCACCAATGTCGTCCAAGCTCATCGGCTCACTCAATTTGACTTATATCGTCATCCGGATTCATTCCAATACTATTTTTTATTCGTTATGTTTCATTAGAGTTACTTCTTACATGCACTATTGGGGTAAATATTCGACATTGAGAATATCTACTTTCCCTTGTTCGTTATAAGCAAAATATATATTAATCTCTCCAAGACCATGTCCATAGGGTCCTTCAATTCCTTGATTTGCGATTATGCAATTTTGGCCCTCGTAAGTACCTGATTTTGCATCATGTATTCCCCAAGCTGAGATAAAGCCTACTTCGTCCCCCTCTTTATAATTATTTTTAAGGTATTCCTGAATGGAATAGAAATTACCACTTTCATCATCTTTATAATATCGTGAAGCATCATAATGTATTATCTGATTAGTATCCTCGGAGGAAATAATAAAATCAAATTCATCTTTTCCCTTGGTTATTTTAAAAGGAAATTCATAATTACCATTCTCATTTTTCGGATAATCCATTCGATTCCAAATACCATCAATTTGTTTAAGACATAGTGCTTCTATGTAAAGTCTAGAGTTTGCATTTGTGCCTGCAGTAATAAATATTTCATTAGTCTTATCCCCATCCAGGTCCAAATACTCAAAGGTACCTAACCCCATTATTCTAGTGAAAGGGTCTTCAAACTCAAATATCTTCTCTTCATTAAGATAAACGTGAATACAGGTTACGCCGCCATCATTATTTAGACTGATAATTTGTAGATAATCATCAACCCCATTACCATCTAAGTCTTTGACTAGGTCTTCAAGAACTGCCCCAGGCATAATTGTTGGAATAGCAGTCAAAGTAATTGTTGGAATTACTGTCGGCAAAGCTATTGGCGTAACTGCAACTTCATTTTTAGTCACATTAACTGTAATTGCTTCCGATGGTTCTGCTGTAGAAAAAACTCCATTTACAATCCTATACCTACTACAGCCACCATGTATTAAAGATGAACATAGTAAAAGTAAAGCCAAACTAATTTTTAAATAAGTTTTCCGACTTTTCATAAACATTACCTTTCTAAGGAAATCTGTTCAGCATCTATACTTGCCTTCTCTCCTACATTCCTATTAAATCAACTTCCAAATATTCATCACAGTGATAAACTTTAAATCCAAATTTGTCTGCCAGGATTTTTGAAATTGTTGTCTTTCCTGCACAAGTTGAACCACCAATACAATAAACTAAGGATGATTTTTTATCTGTACTCATTTATACCCCCATTAAATAATTTCTACTATACTACGTAAATAAATGCATATTGTATTAATATTGCTTATTCAGTTTAATGTAATAAAGATAGAGTATTTTGTTTTAACGCCATTTATATCTATAATGTAAATATTATACCATATTATGTAATAAATTGTGTTATTTTTATGATTGTATACAAAGAATTTCACCTTAAAAACTATAACACTAAAATAACGCTATCAAAGTGCCTTATCAGACTTTGATAGCGTTATTTTTGTAAGCTATTAATTATTTTTCATATTGAGATTCTAGTTTAGAGAAGAAATCTACTCTCGGTTCTAGAAATTTCAGTTCATGCTTATCTAAATCGCAAATATAGTACTTTAATGGCTCAAAGATATATTCCCAATTCCATAGTGATTCATCTATGTTCAAATATTCCCTGAACATTTCACAGCCTGTTGGAGCAATTGGATGAACAAGAATTGCAATGACTTTACATGCATAGAAACAGTCAACTAATGTTTGTTTACGAAGTGTATCATCATTATTCGTATCTGCAATACGAATTTGATTCGCCCAGTATTTATTTACTTCACGAATATATTCATCTAGCACATAAGATATTCTATGAAACTCATGATTATACATTTGATTTTCATATTCGAGAACCTTCTGCTCTACCAAGCTCTTCATTGTTTCACTTACTTCACCTGATGGAATCTTACCCTCAAAATAAGTTTGTGCTGTATAGAAGCAGGAACGAATCAGACGGTTAAATACATTCGTTAACAGATTGCCATCCTTTAGTACCATATCAACACCAACTCTATCTTCCTCTTTCATATATACCTGTGGCTTAAATCCTGTACTTTTTGAAGAAAGTCCCAAACTAATAAAATGCATTCTTAATTGTTCCGGGGTATAAAATTCTAATAACTCATCTGCCATTGGAGGCTTAATGTCCGAGCTGCTGCTTGCCTTAGTATCCATAAATAAAATATGACGGTTTGGTATAACATGTGGAAGCTTTAATCCACCTTGTTCTGTTAAAAGGTGCATAAACATTCCCATTTCTGCAATGGAATAAAAGTAAATATTATCTTCACCGATAAACTGATATACTAAAGAATCCTCTCCATTCCACCACTCTGTCCATTCCTCCTGTGAATGTCCAATGGACTCCAGGTATGTTTTTGTAAAAGAGATGGGAGCCCATAAAGACTCTGGCCATACCCAAAAGGTAAGCTCCTTGAGGTCCTCTTTGTCTGGAACCTTTACTCCCCATTCCACATTGCCGGATAAGCGGAAAGGAACAAGGGTTTTACCTGCGGTATAATGAATTCCTAAGGAATCTAAGATCTGTTTCGCTTCATCCCTTAAATCCAGCGTTTCAAATTCAAAGGTAACTGAATTTTTCTTTTCTTCATCAACTGTTGTATGAGGGGGAATTTTTGCTTCTAATTCCTCCAAGTCCTCAAAATATTTCCTAGGTACGTGAAGTAATGGTTTCTTTAAGAACTCATCAATAATATTTAATTGATACTTACGAGTATTGGTGTTTGATCTTAAAAACGTCATACGTTCCTGAAGTTCTTCAATACAATCCTCCAATACAAAATACCAGTTTGTAACATTACGGTAGGCAGGTTTCTTACCAGATAAAACTGATATCGGATTAATTAGCTCACTTGGCATATACTGATGCCCTAAGGAACACTCATCTGCATACGCATGCTCTGAAGTACAGCCTGCAATTGGGCATCTTCCAATTACCTGTCGACCATTCAGATACACCTCTAATTCTTCATCATAAAACTGAGGGGTAGAGTATTTTTTAATATATCCTTTTTCATATAACGTATTAAAAAGCCAGTTTGATACCTCCTGATGAATCTCACCACTTCTACCCAGGGCAGATGCAGCATATAAGTTCGGACTAATTTCATATTTGCGAAGAGTTTCTTTTTGGTTAACATGGTTGCTTTCCACATATTCTTCAATTGTTCCTTCATAACCGGTCTCTTTTAATTTACGATAACTTTCCAAAATCGGAGAACCATAACAATCTGTTCCTGAAACAAAAATTACATTCTCCTTACCAATTCTGTCCCTCATAAATCTTGCATAGATATCTGCATGGACAAACATGCCACCAACATGGCCAAAATGCAGGTTTTTATTGCCATATGGCATACCCGCTGTAATTACTGCTTTTTTAGGAAAACTCGGACGTTCTCCTGGTATAATTTTCTTTGAAATCATAAAAAACACCCCTTGAAATATTATTATATTCCAAGGGGCGATTATAATCGCGGTACCACCCTATTTCACTTCTCTGTCACCAGAAAAAGCCTTATCAAGTACTCCCACAATTTATGGTTCATACCCTAGCCCTGTAACGTGGACAAACGTCATAACATCACGCTAATAAGCGATCCTTATGCGGCTCCGAGCCTTGTTTCATCTTACCTAAGTTATCTGCTTCCAGCATATACAGACTCTCTGTGAACTTAAAACAAGAAAGGTTGCTCTTCTCTTGTTATCAATAAAATTACTCTTCTCTTCATTGCCTTTATCTATTAAATAATTGATTTTCCCAAGTGTAACATGTAATTGCCTCAATGTCAAGGCTATCCTATCTTCCATTATATAGTGAAGAAATCGTATGATGGCTATTCTGCGATGATTGAAAAAATGCAGTCTGTAACATAGATAAGATAACTATTAAATTGAAATCCACCAACACACTCCAAATTTATCAATAACAGTGGCACAACATTTGCTCCACGGAACTTCATGAATGGGATTAATAATAACACCGCCATTACTCAAAATATTAAAGGCATTAT
>JAFACO010000387.1 GCA_023425485.1 Bacillota bacterium | reverse complement strand
CCCTACTTGCAAAAGCTCCAAAGGCAAAAGTAGTAACCAATGAACTTGCTGCTAACTTATTAAAAGAAATGTTCCACCTGCATAATAAGGAATTCTTGATTGTCAAAGATGGTGACACCTTAGATATTGGTGGTAAAGTTCTTCAGTTCTTTGAAACTCCTTATCTTCATACAGAAGAAACAATGATTACCTATGACGTTACTGATAAAGTGCTCTTTCCTTGTGATATCTTCAGCACACATATCGCTGCTCCTGAACTATTTAATGATATCGCCCAGGGAGAATATATTGAAGATTTCAAAGTTTATTACAGTCTGATTATGGCTCCACACAGACGTTTTGTTCAAAAGATGTTAGATAAAATCAAATCCCTTGAGATAAATATGATTGCACCTTCCCATGGATACATTTTAAGAGAAAACCCTCATAAATTTATTAAGCTATATGATGAAATGAGTTCCATCGCTGATGATGCCGCACCAAAACACGTAACCATCGTTTATTCTACGATGACAGGTAACACCACCAAGATTGCTCAAAAGTTGGCGCAGGGCTTAGAGGATGTGGGTCTTGCTACTACCGTTTTCAACTTAAAGAATGCGGATCTTTCAGAAGTTAAAGAATGCATCCTCCTTAGTGACGGAATATTAGTTGGAAGTTCCACCAGATACGGCGATATGGTTGGTAATGTCGAGGACTTGTTACAGTCCTTGCAGAGTGAAGACTTGAAAGGTAAGGTTGCTGCTGCCTTTGGTTCCTTTGGCTGGAGTGGAGAAGCAATCTCCTACATTGAAGATTACTTAGCCAAAATTGGTTGTAAACTAATCAACAAAAATCACTTAGTTAAAAGAACTGGAACCGACCACATCTTATTCCCTTTACGTGTTCAATTTACTTCTGATAAATATTTGGAGCTGTCCGAAGAAGCCGGTCGTGAATTTGGAGAAGAAGTATTATCACAGAAATAATCGAATTTAATTAATTATAATCTAATACCCTTTCACAAACATTAAATAACATTAAAAGTAGGAGGAATTATATGAATAAATTTAATAGTAATCAGAGCATCGGACAGATTGTTGCCATATTCCCAAAAGCAGGTGAAATCTTTATGGAGTATCGAATTGATTTTTGTTGTGGTGGACATCGACCATTAATAGATGCTATTAAGGCACAAAATGTTAATGAAATAGAACTTTTAGATAAATTAGAGACAGCTTTCTCGGATATTACAAAGCAATCCGATCAAATTGATTATAACAGTATAAAATCAGATGCATTGATTGACTATATAATTCATAAGCATCATGGCTACTTAAATCGTTCCCTGCCAGAAATAAGTGAATTATCACATACCATATTAAGAGTACATGGTGCGAATCACAAGGAGCTATTTGATCTTCATAAGCTATTTCATTCCTTAAAATCAGAATTGGAATTACATTTAATAAAAGAGGAAACTCTTCTGTTCCCCTTTATTAAAGATTATGAGCAAAATCCTTCTCCAGAGCTTTTAAAGAAAATTGGCGATACTTTAGAGGAACTTGAAAGCGAACATGAGGGTGCAGGCGACATCCTAAAAGAACTTAGATCTTTGACTAAGGATTATACCCTTCCTGATGATGTATGTAGAACCTATGAACTTACTTATGAAGGAATTCAGGAGCTTGAGGCAGATTTATTCCAACATATACATCTCGAAAACAATATTTTATTCCTACGTTATCACTCCTCCGTTTTAGTTTAGTTAGTAAGAAATCTAACTTTATATGAAACAATGTGATTTTAAAATGTTGTAGTCTTTACAAATATTGTATACCAAGAATGTAATAAATGGAAACTATAAACTTTATAATCAATTTTAACTTAAGGAGGTATTGTAATGGCGCATTTGATTGATCCTAATAAAAGTGTTTTTGAATTAACTAAAGAACATCCTGAACTTATTCCCATTATGAAAGATATCGGCTTTGACAGCATTACCACCCCCGGAATGTTAAATACAGCCGGCAGATTTATGACCCTTCCCAAAGGTGCCGCCATGAAGAAAATACCGATGGAACAGATAAAAGCTGCCTTTCTGGAGCACGGATTTCAAATATTAGATAAGGAGTGATTTCATGAGCGAAATGATTAATAACAGAGAATATCGCCAACAAATTTTAAAAGGACTTATTAAAGAGCTTCACGAGGGTAAAACTGTGGAGGAAGTGAAATCCCGTTTTGAAGAATTAATTCAAGGAATTTCAACCAGAGAAATTACCGAAATGGAGCAAGCCTTAATTAGAGAAGGGCTTCCTGTTGAGGAAATACAAAATCTATGCGACGTGCACGCTGCTGTTTTTAAAGGATCTATTGAAGAAATTCATATGCCTGATAATCCGCAAGACATTCCTGGACATCCAGTTCATACTTTTAAAATGGAAAACAGAGCCATGGAACGCTTCTTGAAAAAGCAGGTTGCTAATCACCTGTATACTTACCAGGAAGAAGCCTCAGATATTAATCGAGACGAACTTGTAGAAGATATGAAGAAGTTATTAGATATAGATAAGCACTATTCCAGAAAGGAGAATTTAATATTCCCTTATCTTGAAAAATACGGTATAACAGCACCTCCGAAGGTTATGTGGGGCGTGGATGATGAAATTAGGCAAGACATTAAAAATAGTATTGCTGCCCTGCAATCGGATGATGCTGCTGAAGCAGTTAAAAAAGTTGAATATGCTGTAGAACGAGTAAATGAAATGATCTTTAAAGAAGATAACATTCTCTTCCCAATGACCATTGAAACATTGACAGAAGACGAATGGCTTCAAATTGAACAGGCTAGTGCAGAGATTGGTTTCCTTTTCTATGAGCCTAAAATAAAATGGACTCCAAAGAAAAAAGCCGAAAACACAGCAGACAGTCTGCATCAAGCATCTGAAGCTGCTTCCTCTGATTCAATCGGTGCTCCTGTAGCTGATCAACCAGTTGGAAAAGGGCTAGTCTCCTTTGATGCCGGTGCACTAACCCCGGAAGAATTGAATGCCATGCTTAACACCCTCCCCTTTGATATTACCTTTGTAGATAAAAACGACATTGTAAAATACTTTACACAGGGGAAAGAACGAATTTTCCCAAGACCAAAGACTGTCATTGGAAGGGAAGTAAAGAACTGTCATCCACCAGCAAGCGTTCACATTGTTGAGCAAATTGTTGAGGATTTAAGGACTGGAAAAAAGGATCATGAGGATTTCTGGATCAATATGAGAGGACAATTTGTTCATATTAGATATTATGCTGTAAGAAATACAGCTGGTGAATTCCTTGGAGTTATGGAGGTAACTCAAGATATTAAACCCTTGCGTGACTTGACTGGTGAAAAACGTCTGGTTTCCGAGTAATTATTGAATATATTATAGCTCTTATACAAAATGAACTGATAAGTTGTTTCACTTGCCATGAACTAAATAGGAGCTAATTGATTATGTATTGTATCAATTGGCTCCTATACTATTATTAACCCCTTAGATTAACACAGTATTAGTAGCTATTAACCATAAGATAAATTTAGTATTAATATTTGTGCTAAGAGTTGTTCTAATAACCCATTGCACTAAGTTGCTCTTTTACACTTTTAACCTTCGTACTGAAATACCACTCTTCATTGGTCAGCTCCCACACATTACCTTCCTGCATTTCATTATCCACCTTATCTCCATATACATCATATAATTTATGATATAGTTCAAGATATCTATCATAGGTGAAATAATTATTTTCTGGGTTTGATAACTCCTTTAGATAATTCAAATAAATCTCTCTATACTTATCTATCTCTAAAAGCTTATCAATAAGTGGATGCGTTGTCTCTTTATGATATAACTCATTGTTCATGTTTTTCCATTCCAGGATATCTGCTGTTGCAATCCCTTCATAGCTCCAATGAGGATCACCATCCCAGCCGCCAGCTAAAATATTATCATAATCAAAGGGTATCCATTCTACTTTCCCTTTTTCATCAAAATAAAGATAATAATTATTACCCATGCTGCGATAACCATCAATATGTCCAAGCATAACATCCATTGCCTGTACCCTTAAAAATTGGTCAATATTAAAATGTTCTTCCAGATATGTTGCAAATTTCTCGCCTTCCAGTTCATTGATTTGCTCTATAAATTCTTTCAAATCTTCGAAATTATCCTCGCCTTCGTTCGTCTTTCTATCGTAGGTTGGACGATAATTTTCTTCCCATTCCTTTATTCCGATTGATTTACTATCTGTTATTGGCATTAACGATGCTGGTCCATAATTTTGCCATAAGCATTTATATAGATTTCCATCATTATTATCCTTTCCAAGTCTCTTTGTAAAAAAGCTCTTATCCACCTCTTCCATATATCGTACAACACCAAAGTCATGCTCTACGCCGTCAATTACAATGGTAAGTACTGCCAGTGATGCTTTGGGTGCAGTTATCCCAAATGCATTCATTACGTCATAACTGAATACCTCTCTAATGTTACTGGGATCCGTACCGGTATGTGCTTTAAAATTAAGCTCCGACACATCAGCCATTTCACGTTCTTTTCTTTGTTCATATTGCGTGCTATTCTTATCCATATCAAAGGTTTCATCAAATTTAAGTTTAAAATTAAAGCGATGTAACCCCTCCTCATTTTCTGGTAAAACCCTGCTGGTATTTCCTTTCGTTCTAACTCCTATTTCACCTAATATCACCTCGTTTTTTCCATCAGAATAATATAAATCTGCCTTACGATAATTACCGGTTCTCATGCTGTTATCTACACTCTTTATATCCAGCATGTCCTCTGACAAACCATCCCATTCTTCCTTAGTTATAACAATCTTAAATTGGTGTAAAAGAGTTTGATCAAAAAGATCCTTGTAGGTAGCCTCTCCCGAATCCTGTAC
>JAFACO010000374.1 GCA_023425485.1 Bacillota bacterium | reverse complement strand
ATACAGTAAATATTCCAATACTGTAGTATCGTAGCCAGGACCACCACCGGTAATCATAAATACAAAGCCAAACAAACCAGAGAATACACTCATGATATTCAGCATAATTACAAATTGCAGTGTCGGTTTGATTAGGGGAACAGTTATGTATCTGAACTTTGCCCACCAGCTGGCACCGTCAAGGTTGGCTGCTTCAAAAATCTCATTGGAGAAATTGGCCATACCAGCTAGAAAGATAAGAACTGCCGAACCAAATCCCATCCAGTTAATTGCGATGGTGATAAGCCCAATGGCAATATTGCCATGGGCGAACCACTCGATCGCATCAAATCCAAAAACACTTAAAATACTATTTGCAGCGCCGTCATACCGAAATAAGGTCTTAAACAGCGTCGATAAAATCGAAGTGGAAATAACCGTTGGAAAGAAGTAAGCCGAACGGAAAAATCTCCAGCCCTTTACCTCTTCTTGAAGCAATACTGCCACCACCAAAGGAAACAGTGTCCATAACGGTACTCCAAGGATAAAGAATTTCATATTATTCGTAATAGAAATCCAAAATTCACTGCTTTTAAATATTGTTATATAATTTTCAAGTCCGATAAAAGTCATATCCCCCATACCGTCCCATTTCATGACACTGTATACAAAGATGCATACAATTGGGATTAGTACAAAGCAGAAATATAACAACATTGCTGGCAGGATGTAAAGCATTCCTTCTATCTGTTTACGAAAACCTTTCTTTCTCACAGTTATTCCCCTTCCATTACCTTCCTACTTATTGATTTAAGGAATCAAGTTTTGCAGTGAAATCCTCAAGGGAGAGAGAACCATTTAAGTAGGTAGGTACAAGTTTATAAAATTCATTTGCAGATTCACTCTTAATGATAGAGTCAAAACCAGTTACATTCTTGCCTTCTGATGTTAATTCTGTTGCAGTAGTCGCAAGACGTGCAGCAACTTCCTTTGAATAAAGTGCTTCGTTGGAACGTACGGTGAAATCATTTTCACATAGCATTTTTGCAAAATCTACAGCTGCTTCTGGATATTTGGAATAGTTGGTTACAGCAATATTGATATTAGGCTGTGAATACATATAATCAGCGAACTCACCAGTGCTTAATGCAGGAATTTTTGTAACTTCAACTGCATCTCCCATGCCTTCATATTCACTTGCTGACCAGTTACCATGTACTAACATTGCTGCTTTACCCTGAACAAAATCCTGAATAGCATCGCCGTCAGACTTGGTCAAATAATCTACATTGGTATAGCCTGCAGCTACATAATCTTTCCATACTGTTAATGCTTGTGTAAATTCCGGACCACTTACCTTTAAGCTACCACCGCTAGCTAAGTTAGCAATGTTATCAGGTCCTAAGATATTCCCAAGAAGGCTTGTAACAACCCAAGTTGAAGTATAACCATCTTTATCACCAAGTACCAATGGAGTTACATCGTTATCCTTAAGTGTTTGACTAACTGCTACAAACTCGTCCCAAGTTGTTGGTGCTGTAAGGTTGTATTGAGCTAAGATGGATTTATTATAATACATAACACCAGTTGCGTTAAGACCATAAGTAAGACCAATCAGGGAATCTGTTGAATTATTGTTCTTATGTGTTAAGCTGGAAGTATCAAAAGTTTTAATCTCATCCTCGCTTAAGTACTGATTAAAATCTACTAAATAATCTTGATAAGCTAAAGTAGAGCTACCAGCCCAGATTGCTACCATATCAGGACCTTCTTTTGCCATATTGGCAGCGGTAAACGCCTTGTTTAAATCGTCCATGCTATAGTCAACAATGGTAATTTTATAATCTGGATGTGACTCTTCAAATTCCTTTACCAACTGAAAAACTGGTAATTCAGACTTCTCCAGTTCCCCTGTAGTATCGCTGGTTTGAACACCTGCATTCCAAAGAATAATTTCTTTTTTCTCGTCCGCTTTCTTAGCGCACCCCATTAAAGAAAATGCTAAAATACTTACTAAAAGTAATGCCAATAATTTTTTCATACTCATTCTCCTTTTCTTTTTTATTATAAGCAGGCCATTTCCTGCGAATAACTAAACTTATTTTTTGTGAATTACATCCCATATCTTGTAGCCTAAGATGATGCCTCCGAGTACGATACAAACCAAATTGGAAGCAATAATAGGTATGTCCCGCAGTATGATGCCATATACAAACCAGAAAACTACGGAAAGCACAAAGATGATATAGGTCAATAATGAAATACTTTTTGTATCATGTGACCGAATCACATAAACTGCTTGAGGTAAAAATGCAATGGTACTTAATACAGATGCCGTATATCCAATAAAAGCTGTCATGAAGGTTCTCCTTATAATGTTATCTCAAGTCTATCCGACATCTCATATTCAGCACCCTTTACTGTTAAGGATATGCTATCCGAGGTAGGACTGCTGAAGCAAATTGAGGTATGAGTTAGAGTAACATCCAACTGTTTTCCCTTCCAATAAACGCGGAAGGCTAACTCACTCCATTCCTTTGGTAGATGTGGTTCAAATCTAAGCTTTCCGTTATACATACGCATTCCTGCAAAGCCCATAACAACACACTGCCAAACACCACCAATACTTGCGGAATGGATACCATCATTGCTGCTCATCATATTCTGACCAAGGTCAATCTGACAAGCTCTATGAAATAAATCGTAAGCCTTCTCGTAGTCTCCCAAATCATTTGCCAAAATACTATGTGTGGAAAGCGATAATGAAGAATCATGCAAGGTTCTTGGCTCATAATAGTCATAATTAAGCTTCTTAACCTCTGGTGCAAATTGATCCTCTAATTGGTAGAACAACATCATAATATCTGCCTGCTTGGATACCTGGAAATTGTTCACCTGCTCCAAGTTGTAATCATCAAATAAACTACCAACTTTGCTGTTTTTCTTATACTTTTCTAAATCAATGTCTGTCTTAGATAAATAAGTATCATCCTGTGGTATTAACATTTTTTCATTTGGTTTCGGCAGATAGATTTTGTCCAGTCTGTCCGTCCAGATTAGTACCTGCTCATCAAGATTTAATCGGCTGTTCAGCTGTTCAAATAACTCAGGTGAATTTGCCTTTATTACTTCATAATTTGAGATAGCAAGTCTTAAATTATTCGCGGACATATAGTTGGTAAATGCATTATTATTTACATGCTCCTTATACTCATCTGGCCCAACTACATCATTTATTTCAAAGTGCTGTTTTTCTTCATTCCATTCATATCTGTCAGCCCAGAAGGTAGCTGTTTCAAATAAGATCTCATAACCATAACGATCCATATAATCCTGATCATTGGTAGCACAATAATACTGCCAAACTGCCAGCGCTATATCACAAGTTATATGGATTTCAATAAAACCGGACCATATCTTGGTACGCTCTCCAGTTATAATATCTACCGCACCCCAAACCGGTGTTACCTCACCATCACTTGGCCAAGCTGCTTCCCAAGGATACATTGCTCCTCTAAAACCATTTTCCTTCGCCTTTTTACGAGCACCTGCAAGACCAAGATAACGATATTCCATTAATTTGCGCGCCACTTCTGGATTTGAATAAATGTAAAACGGTAATAAGAATATTTCGGTATCCCAGAAGGAATGGCCTTTATACCCTTCACCGCTGAGTCCTTTTGCTGCAATTCCCATTCGATTATCATGAGCGGGAGCCATTACTGTCATATGATAAAGAGCAAATCTTGTTGCCAGTTCATCAAAATTATTATCTGATTTGATGCTGATTGCATATCGATTCCAAACCTCGTTGTCCCAGTGTGCTGAATTCTCCTGCTTTAGCACCTCAAAGCCTAGTTTCTTAACTTCTACTAGTTCTTGATAAGCATGCTGTTTAATTTCATCCCAGTTCTTGCCTTCCACTTCTTTGTCAATGGAGGTGTAAATTACAGATAATTTACTTACTGAAACTTCTTTCTCCATCTGTATTGTTAAAATTTGTTCAATTTTACGACGATCCATGGACATGGTGCTGGTTGCTTCACCTTCTACGCAATGAACCGTATTGGTGGTAATAAGTACCTTGCTCTGTGTTGTGGAAGCATTGAACTGGAGATATTCCTTATCAAAGAAGCGCATATCTTCTTCATTCAAATGCTGTGAACCGGTGTTGGTAATCTGTCCGTTGATACCGGAATATAC
>JAFACO010000372.1 GCA_023425485.1 Bacillota bacterium | reverse complement strand
CTACAGTAAGCTTAAGCTGGTTTTTCCAATCTTGTTAATAGGTGTAGGTATAGGGCTGATTTTATATGTTGGGGGGTCAAAGCTGTATACAAGGTACCAACAGGATAGATTATTGCAGCAGTATTTTAAAAATCAAACTGCTTCAATGGATTCACCTGCATTGGAACCAACAGATACTCCAGTTGAGGATACCTCGAATACTCCTAATGTAGAAGAGAATCAACCTCCTGTTGATCAGCTGCCGGAAGGACTGTCTGAGGAGGAACAACAGATAGTTCAAATAATTCCTGATACAAACCAGCTGCCAGAGAGCAGTGAGGAGGAAGCGACTTCCTCCAGCGATTTAGAGCTGATTGGTGTATTGCAAATTCCAAAGATTAATCTTAAAGTAGCTATTGCAGAAGGTGTGACACGGGATGCATTACGATATTCTGTAGGACATTTTGAAAAAACTGCTTTACCCGGTGATTACGGTAATTGTTCTATTATTGGGCACCGTAATTACGTGTGGGGTGAATATTTTAATCGACTTGATGAGGTTGAAGTTGGTGACAAAATCAAAATTGTGAGAGCTGATAAAACATACACCTATTATGTTACAGAGAAGTTTGTAGTGGAACCAGAAGAAGTTTGGGTGCTGGATCAAAACGATGAATATACCCTTACACTGATAACCTGTACCCCAATACGTATAGCCACACATAGATTAATAATAAAAGCCATATTGGACCAATAGTTATTAATAAAATTAACTCTTTGTGAAGTGACGGAGCGGAATTTCTTATATTCCGCTCTATTACTATAGTTAGAGTTATTTTTATATTCTAAGTTATATAATCTTATTGTTATATACCTTCTGTTGAATTACTTGTGTAGCATATTTCATTTGACTATATACATCATAGAATCTAAAATATCAAAGAGGAACAACCGATCAGGAGAAAACAATAAACTCAATTAATAAACGGAAAGGTGCCGTTACTATATGAATGCAAGGAATAAAAGTTTAATAGAAATTCATTTATCTGTTTTTTTGTTCGGTGTATCAGGTTTGTTTGGAAAGCTGCTATCACTACCGTCAATGATGATTGTTCTTGGCAGGGTATTCTTTTCGAGTATCTTTCTATTTATATTATTACGGTATTTGAAGAAGGACATTAGACTAAAAGAAAAGAAGCATTATTTGTATTTGGCAATCATGGGAATCGTTCTCGCAATTCATTGGAGTACATTTTTTAAATCTATTCAGATTTCTACCGTGGCAATTGGTTTGCTTACCTTTTCAACTTTCCCCGTATTTGTTACCTTTCTTGAACCTTATTTCCTAAAAGAGAAAATGAAATTAAAAGATATCATTCTTGCGTTAATAACCTTTTTTGGAGTTGTTCTTGTTATTCCTAAATTTGAATTAGGAAATAGTATGACCCAAGGTGTACTATGGGGGATTATATCTGGTTTTACATATGCAATACTCTCCATGCTTAACCGCTCCTATGTAAAAGGATATTCAGGTACAGTAATCGCTTTCTATGAGCAGTTTGTAGCCACCATTGTTTTGATTCCTTTTTTATTTTTACAAAGGACGATCTTTTCCAGTAAGGATATTCTGTTACTAATTGTTTTGGGTGTTATTTTTACAGGGATATCCCACTCTCTATTCATTAATGGATTGAAAAATGTAAGAACACAGACAGCAGGTATTATATCAAGCTTAGAGCCTGTCTATGGGATTGTTTTTGCAGCGTTATTACTAAAGGAGCTTCCAACAATACGGGAAGTTTTAGGTGGTATCATTATTTTAGGAACAGTTTTGTATGCCTCTATTAAATCAAAATAAATTATTAATCATACAAAGCATTGATAAGAGTAATTACTTTAAACCCAATGGTGAGAAAATTAGTGAGAAAACTAGTGAGAAAACTAGTGAGAAAACTACAGATTGCTACATGGTTCTAAGTAGTTAAAGTAAGGGGATATAAGAGGTTATAATGAAAACAGGATGATAGTAAGAAGTTTGCTTGACAAGAAATGAAATTAGGCATAACATATATGTATAGTATATTTTATATGAAAGAAGGTTATAGTATGGCGATTAATCTTTCTTGCCCCATTTCAGGAAATCAACGTGATAATACTACCGTCAGGGTAGTTGCAGGTATAGTTTTTGCTATTACAGGAATTACATTAATAGTAGCATTGCTGTTTTCCATAGATGCAGCAGTTATTATAACAGGAATATTAGCACTGGACTTTATAATTCGAGCATTTTTTAAACCTCGTTATAGTCCAATAGCAACAATAGCAAGAGGTATTGTTTCCGGGCTAAATCTACCTAAGAAAATGGTTGATAGTGCTCCAAAAGTGTTTGCAGCACGAATAGGTGTGGTATTCTCTTTAGCAGTAACTCTTTTGTATGCGGGAAACTTCCTTTTTGCAGGAAGTATCGTATTAGTTATTTTGTTACTATGTGCTGCATTAGAGTCATTTTTCAGCTTTTGTTTAGGATGCTGGATGTATTCTTTATTACCAAAACAATTGGGAAATGTATTAGCACGAGAGATAGTTAAATAATGAAATAAGATTAGTAAGTATTATGATGAAAAGACTGGTAGTTGCTGAACCGACCTCCTTATTATTAGATTTTTCAATCTAATTTTCGTGGGGCGGTTAAAGCAAGTACCGGTCTTTTTGAGTTGTCAACCAATATTTAGGAAATTGTTGAAATATATAACTGGTCTAAATATAATAAAGAGGTACACATGGTTTATTTTAGAAAGGTAAAACTATGATAAAGCTCTATTATGTAGAAGATGATGTTACGATTGCCTCGGCAGTGCAGAAGTATTTAAAGAATAAAGGATATCAAGTAATTGCTTTTGACACAATTGAGCAAACCAAGCAAGCACTGCAAACAGAACTGCCCTCCCTTATTTTAATTGATTGGAATCTGTCCGATGGGAGTGGGCAGCAGTTATGTAAATGGGTAAGAGACAACTGGAGGGAGTTACCGATTATATTCCTCACTGTGAAAAGCGACTCCAAAGATATTGTGATGGGTTTTCAAGGAGGAGCAGATGATTATCTGGTAAAGCCATTTGACTTAGAGGTACTGTCTGCCAGAATATCTGCCATTTTAAGGCGCACTGGAAATATAGCAAAAAACTATCTAACCTGTGGTGATATTATTATAGATTTAGTGAAACTTCAAGTTTTTATTTCGAAGCAAGAGATTATACTTAGTAAAATAGAATATCAATTAATAAAACTACTTTTAGAAAACAAAGGCTGTATTCTGACAAGGACAAGATTACTTGAGGTATTATGGGATGCAAATGGTAATTATGTAAATGATAATACCTTAACCGTTACAATGAAACGTCTAAGGGAGAAGCTGCATAATCCATCTAATCTAAAAACGGTAAGAAGTTTTGGTTACCGAATGGAGGAAGTATAATGGATAGAAAAGCTATAAAGCTTGGAGTTAGCATTATACTAATCTCCATTTTACTATCTGGGACAGTGTCATTGCTAGCCGGTGCTTTCTACTACGCAGACCATCAGTATCGGGTATTATCTAATTTAGCTAACGAGTTAATTATTAAATATCCACAGGAGGAGCTAAATATCCTTCAACAAATAAAAGACAGCAACTTACATATGGAGCAAGATGTAAACAGTAACTATTTATACTTATATGGTTTTGAAGGTAAGGATTTTTTAATTGAATACTTAGTAAAAATAACACCCTTTGTGCTGATATCGATTTTATTAATGACAGCATTGGTAACCTTTATAATTCGCTCAAGGAAACGTGAAATGGGAGAGCGTATTGAAACAATTACTAAGTATCTTGAAAACTTAAATATGGGAAGAGAAGTTACGTTACTGCCACAAAAAGAGGATGCTTTCGCATTATTACAGGATGAAATCTATAAAACTGTGACAACTCTATTCGAGACAAGGAACGAAGCAATAGTGGTTAAGGAAAACTATGCGAATAATCTTGCAAACATTGCACATCAAATGAAAACACCACTCACCTCTATGTCTCTTATGATACAGCTGTTAAAGACAGAGCAAAAAGGGGAGTATCTTGAGCAACTCCAAAAGCAAGTGGAACGACTTACGAAGTTAGAGGAGGCATTATTAATCCTAGCTAGGATTGATGCAGGAGTATTAAGCCTTGAAAAAGACAAGGTTGAGGTCTATACAATGCTGCAGCTAACAGTAGAGAGCTTAGAGGAGTTGGCTGCAGCAAAATCTTTAGATATAATACTGATTGATAATTCAGAAATGGAATCCTACCTCGGCGATATGGAGTGGTCCGTAGAAGCTTTTACGAATCTGCTTAAAAATTGTATGGAATATGCGAAAACCAAGGTTGTTATTGAATACTTACAAAATCCAATCTATGTAGAGATAAAAATATCAGATGATGGAGATGGTTTTACTGAAAAGGATTTTGTACATATGTTTGAGAGGTTCTACCGTGGAAGCAGAGCAAAAGAAGGAGGTATCGGAATTGGACTTGCTCTGGCAAAATCAATTATTTCCATGCAAAATGGTTGTATTGAAGCAAAAAATATACCGGAGGGTGGTGCGAGCTTTCTCGTACGTTTCTACTGTCACTAAGATGTCACTTTACTTTGTTATGATGCAACTATCTAATAGGAACAATCATGGGGAGGTATCAAGGTGGAAATTCTTAAATGTGAAGATCTTACAAAGTTATATGGGTCTAAGGATAATCAGGTGATTGCCTTAAATCAGGTGAATTTAAGTATTGAAAAAGGTGAGTTTGTGGCAGTTGTGGGTGCCTCGGGTTCCGGGAAGTCAACACTCCTGCATATGCTGGGAGGTGTAGATCAGCCTACCAAGGGAAAAGTATTTGTGGAAAACCAGGATCTATCTACGCTAAATCCAGCTTCAGCCGCAATCTTTCGGCGCAGAAAGGTGGGGTTGATTTATCAATTTTACAATCTAATTCCAACTCTTACGGTGGAACGTAATATCCTGATGCCAATGCTTTTAGATAAAAGAAAACCAGATCAGGAATATTATGAAAAGGTGGTTGGTTCCTTAGGAATAGAAAATAAACTAAATAGTCTTCCCAGCCAGTTATCAGGAGGACAGCAGCAGAGAACTGCTATAGCAAGAGCCTTGCTATATCGACCAGCATTACTTTTAGCGGACGAACCAACGGGTAATTTGGATCAAAAAAATTCCAGAGAAATAGTTGAAATGTTAAAGCTGACGAATAAGAATTTGAAGCAGACAATTATAATGGTTACCCATGATGAGAAATTAGCTTTGGAGGCAGACCGCATCATTGCTTTTGAAGATGGCAGAATTATCTCCAATGAGAAGCAAGGGAGATAATCGTATGTGGAAAGAATATTCTCTTAGTTATATTAAAAATAATAAAATTGCTAGCATCTCTCTAATGGTGGCTGCACTAATATCAGCAATGTTTCTTTCACTGATAACCAGCGTTTTCTACAATGTGTGGACGGATAACATTAGTCAGATTGTATCCGAAGAGGGAGACTGGCAGGCGAAGATTATTGGAAACATATCCAAGGAAGACCTTAGGCGAATTGAGAGTAATGCAAAGGTAAAAGCGGTAATAACAACACAAACAGGTAGTGACATGGAAACTATAATCTATTTCTATGAGATGAGGAACATTTATAAAGTTATGCCGAAGTTGGTAACTCTTATGGATATAGATGAAACATCAATTCAGTATCATGAGAAGTTATTATCCGAATATTTTATCTTTGCACCAGA
>JAFACO010000359.1 GCA_023425485.1 Bacillota bacterium | reverse complement strand
GTCATATGATGGTTCCAGTCATATCCGGTCTCTGGCGTGCTGCTGTTGCCACGTCCTCGATAACTGAGTACAATGCAATGTCTCCCTGACAATCGCGAAATTAGTGGAAATGCTCGTTGAGCGGGTTCCCAAATTCCCATGGATATTATTAAAGTGGACTTTTCATTTACTTGATTGCTCACATAATACTCAATTTCAACTCCATTATTATTTACTACTTTTCTTTCTAGTTTTTCTTTCATTCCTGTTCTCCTTAAATAATAATTATATATAACACAACTGCCACCCCTCAATAGAGTTAAGAGCAACTTTTAAAAACAACTAATAATACCTGAATTATTTTCATACTATTTAATAAAAAACCTGAGGTTTCTTATGATTATACATGTAGTCCAGGCAGGGGAAACAATCGATTCAATCGCACAAAAATACGAAAAGTCTGTTGAAAGTATAATTCAAGACAATGAATTAGTAAATCCATATAATTTAGCTACTGGTCAAGCTATCGTAATTGTGTATCCAACAGAAGTGTATACCATTCAGGAAGGGGATACACTAGAGGGGATTGCAAATACATACAATGTATCTATCCTGCAGTTGTATAGAAATAATCCTTTTCTTGCAGATAGAGAATTTATATTTCCCGGAGAAACCCTCGTAATAAGTTATGATGCTGCTCCTAAACCTGATATAACCACAAACGGTTATGCGTTCCCGTATATTAACCGGTCCATACTAAGAAAAACTTTACCGTTTTTAACCTATCTATCGATTTTTAGCTATTCCATTTCAGCTGAAGGAGAGTTAAATGTTATTGATGATACAGAAATAATAAATCTTGCTAAAGCCTATGGCGTAGCTCCTATTATGGTGATATCAAATATTACAGAAACCGGAGTAGCCAACACTGATATCCTTCATAGTCTACTGAATGATTCGGAAAAAGTAAATTTACTAATTGATAATGTTCTTAACATAATAAAATCAAAAGGTTATTATGGCTTAAATATTGATATTCCAAATGTACCTCCGGAAGACACACAAGTTTTTAATAATATCATATCTCAAATATCTGATCGATTACATAGTGAAGATTTTAAAATCTTTATTACAATAACTCCGATAACATTTGAGATCTATTCAGAGCCCAGTCATCAGATTCCAGACTTTACAGCAATCGGAGAGAAAGTCGATGGGGTGAATTTATTATCTTATTCCTGGGGACGCTCGTATGATGTTCCGATTGAGATAATCCCATTTTATGTATTTCGGTTTTTACTAAATCTTAATAATAAATTAGGTATTCTGGGAAAAACAACAATAGGCATATCTACAATAGGATATATAGCTGAAATTCCTATTATAGAAGGAGTTTCATCTGCGATCTCCATTACTGATACAAATGCTGTTATACTGGCAAGTGATTCAGGTTCTACAATTTATTATAATCAAATTAATCAAACTTCCTATTTTTATTTATTTAATTACAACAATAATTACTTTATCTACTTTAATGATGCAAGGGGGATAGACGCCCGAACGCAACTTGTACCAGAATATGGCCTGAACGGCATTACTATTTGGAATATCATGAATTATTTTGCGCAAATGTTTCTTGTTATCAACACGCAATATTCAATAATAAAGGTTCTATGATATATTATTATTGATATAATTATGACTTAAAGGCAATTCCTAACTATTGAAACATTTCCATAAAACCTTGGAATTCACCCTCTTTTGTCCCAAACATTCGCTCAGCATTACATAAAAATGCCTGAACCTTTCTTGGATAGTCTTCTGCTACCCATTCAAAGGTATCACAATCGAACATCATGTGTCCCATAAGTAATATGGATTCAATACATTCTTTCGGAAATTCAGTATGAATAATGCCTTGATTTATAGCTTCGTGTACTGTTGACTCCAAAATTGATGTCATTTTCGTTAACATCGCTTTTCGATATTGCTGCTCTAATTTAGCATTATCCACTTTATGCAGTTCTTCTGCCAGTTTATGTGCACCTTCAAATTCTGGAGCTTGTGCCATGATAGCCAACACAATGCGTTTTAAAACAGGGTATGATGTATCCTTTAAAATGTATTCTGCTCGGGCAGCTCCTTCGTCCACAATACTCATAATAATCGCTTGCAGTACTTCTTCTTTTGAAGAAAAATAATAATAAAAAGTACCTTTTGCTATATCCACGATTTTTAAGATATCATTGATGGATGTCTGTTCATATCCCTTCTGCACAAATAACGTTCTTGCTGTAAGCAGGATTTCCTTTCTTCTTTCTTCTCCGTCCTTTATTGCTTTCATATAAAGTAACCTCATTTCGTAGCATCAAATTCTTTGATGCTTTTTCTATATTTCTTGATTAGCTCTCCCTATTATAATCCTAAACTTGTTGTCTGTGAATTCTAATATGATGTTTCCTATGTTATTTACTTATACTTCGCAGTCCTTTTAACCAATTATCCAGTTCCAATAAACGATTGGTATCAGTTTTAAATTCCTTATAAGCGGCAATCTCACCATCCCTTATATAAAGGACCTTTTTCGCTTTTGCCGCAACTCTTGAATCATGTGTAACTATCATAATCGTCATACCAGCCCTGTTCAGAAGCGTTAATATTTCTAAAACCTGATCTGTAGCCTCAGAATTAAGTGCTCCAGTAGGCTCATCCAGAAAGAGAATTTCTGGATGATTAATCATAGCCCTGCAAATGGATGCTCTTTGCAACTGTTCTCCTGACACTTCTTTAATATCGCGATTTTCTATTCCTGTAATCTCCATCTGTTCCATTAGTTTAGAAGCACGCATTCTAATTTTCTCTGGCGACTCTTTTTTTGCCACGAGACCAGGAAGGATTATATTATCAAAAACAGTTAAATTTTTAAGCATTTGTGCATTCTGAAATACAAATCCCATCTTTAAAAGTCTAAATTGGGACAACTCACTTTCCTGCAACTTGGCAATATTCACATCATTAAATATTACACTTCCTTCACTAATGCGATCCATTCCGCTAACGCTATAGAGAAGGGTTGATTTTCCTGAACCTGATGGCCCCATAACCGCAGTAAAATCCCCTTTTTTAATATCAAATGATATTTTCTTTAAAACTTTAGTGTCCTTAAAGGACTTACTAATCTGTTCAACTTTAATCATGCTCAGACTCCTTATTCCATTATTTGATTTCTAATATGATAGTTTCTTATCCTCTTGGTTCCAATAATTACAGTAATAACAACTACCATTAACTGTACTGCCGGACAAAGCAGATAAGCCCAGACCGGTTCTACCAGCAGTTCTATTTTTGCTACACCAACAGTGGACAGCATTCCTGCAAATATAACTTCCCCCAGTGTATTGGCAAGAAAGGTTCCAACTAAAATCCCTAAAAACTGTATTATAAGGATTCTGACTCCCAACTGTATCCGAATATCTCGATTTGAAAATCCAATTGCCTTCTTTATAGCTATTGCACTATGCTCTCTCGCCATTATTAGCTGTAAGAACATTGTTGTAATCAATATTGTTAATAATAAGGAAATCACAATAGCTGCAATTTCCACCAGACTCATATTTTGTGCAACTCCACTAAGTGTCTGATAAACAAATTCATTAACTGGAGTTATTTTAATATCAGGTAGGGCAGTTCTCATATCCGCAATTTTTTTACCTATATCGATACCATTATTAACATCTAAATAAATCATATAGCCTTCTATATCCTTTGTGTCAAAGTCTATGGCTGCTTTTGCCGTTTTGCCTCCATAGGTGATATCCTGATAAATCCCACTGATACGATAGATAAGTTCTTTTCCTTGATAGGTCACTTTTATAGAATCACCAACTTGTTTGCCCAAATTAACAGCGTTCAGATAGGAAAGAGCCATATCCTGACTGTTCATAGGACCATTTCCCTTCAAGTATTCTACTTGAAAAACAGAATTATCTCCATTCTGTACTCGGATATATTCACTTTCTCCCTCCGCATTCTGTGACTGTACATAGCCGTTCTTGTAAACCGCATATCGATTAATTTCTATATCCTTTTCCAGATAAGCCATAGCTGCTTCGTTTTGCTCAACCAAATTCTCACTGTACTGAATATCGATACGGATGTCACTTTCTCCAATGCCCATATAGGTTAAGAAGGCGGGATTATCAATGGTATTGTTCATATTGATTGGAAGTAGAATTAGAAAGGAAGATAATACGAATATCAGGAAAATTACAACGTATTCCTTCCACTTACATTTTAATTCACATAAAGCCAGAATGAGGTTCCGGTACTTTAACCCCTTTGCAGGAAGTGAATAATGACCTTCTTTCTTTATCTTCTCTTCTCCACGCAGGAGCTCCATGACAGCACTTTTTAAATTTCGATGGATAATCCTATGGCAACGAAACACCACAAAAAGGCTAAGCAGGGCCACTCCCGCCAAAGGAAAGCTCCATTTCATCCACTGACTGCTTCCATTTCCACAATACCTGACTATAGTTTGGGAGAAGAAATCACCAAACGGAATGGAAATCAGATAACCCATAACCGCAGCTATCAATACTAATATGACATATTTTATTTGGTATATCTTTTCAATTTCCTTTTCAGGAATTCCAATTGCTTTCATTTCTCCAATCGAATGATTTTCTTCTGCCATAGTAGCTCGAATAATGTAAGAAAGGCATAATACTGACATCGTGATTAGTAAAATACTAATTGCGATAATTACAATCGCTATTAATCCATAAGAAAATGCATTAATCATATGAAACAACCCTGCTGTTACAGCAACGCCGTTGGAGGGCATCCTAGCCTCCCTATATGAATTTTCCAAAACAGTTGTGGAGGTAGAATCATTTAAAAGAAATTCAAAACAATATTCCCATTCGCCCATATGTAATGCCACTTCCTCCTGATCATTCTGACTAATAAGGAATCGTTTTGAATAGGAAAGAGCTGAATTCATTGTAGAATCACGTATAATAACAGCTACCTTAAAATCTTTCTGATAATCCCCATTTCGAAGGGTAATCGTATCTCCTTTCTTAAGGTTTAGCTCCTCAGTATAGTAGACTGGAACTCCGATTTCACCATCTTTAACGTTTGCGATTTCATTATTTTGGTCCAGGAGGTAATCAAATTCTTTATTCTGAGTAACAAACCCATTATCCATCAAATATTTTTCTAAGGACTCACCCTTGTAGACAATATTTCCATTCCTAATATTAAGCAGCTTTACGACTAGTGCATCCTCAATATAGTCATGTTTTTCTACAAAGCTCTTAAACTCATCTCCCTCATAATCTCCCTTATGCATCTGTACATACTCTGGCGGTACAGCAATCTTATTCAAACCCTTTAAGGAAGACAACATAATACCAGTAACCCGTAATCCACCCGCCATAAAAACAGCGGAAAGAATTAAAAATATAGCCAGCGCCGTTGTTAAAACCCTGTTTCTTTGAAAGTCCTTTCTGACTAAATTTAGCAATAGCTTCATTTCATAATTCTCCTTTAAAATTGTGTTATTATGCATAGACCAACGGTCGGTAAGTAACAAAAATATATAGTATCGACCGTCAGTCGATACTATATATTACAAATATAAATTATAATTGTCAACTATTCTGCGCTAGGTTTAACCCAATTTTAATAATTGATAAATTGCAAATTATTATCTTGTTATAAAATCGCTTCCAACATTTTTAACATCCTTTGCAGCAACAGCACTGTACAGC
>JAFACO010000347.1 GCA_023425485.1 Bacillota bacterium | reverse complement strand
GATATTAATTGAGCTTGTGAAACTTGCAAACTTAATTATTCAGATAACAAAGGGTGTTGCGTGTGCTGGAAGAATACAAACAATATTTCAAACCAAGACTAATATGGAATTTCATGCTTCTATAAATAATAATTATTCAGCTAATGCAACGGAATCAGTTCGTTTTAGTAATGTTTCACTTACTTATAAAGGGGCTAGTGATAACAGCCTGAATGACATCAGTTTTAGTGTTACCCCAGGACAAACTATTGGTATTATTGGTGGAACCGGCAGCGGTAAATCAAGCCTTATTAATCTAATACCCAGATTTTACGATGCAACTGCCGGAACCGTTACCCTCTTTGGAAAATCCGTGAAAGATTATAGCAAAAACGAGTTACGTAATCTTGTTGGAGTTGTTATGCAGAAGGCACTTCTATTTAAGGGTACCATACGCTCCAATCTCCAGCTTGGTAATGAAACAGCTACTGACGAAGAACTATGGCAGGCACTCGCTATCGCTCAATCCGATAATTTTGTTAAAGATAAGAAATATGGACTGGAGGATCCAGTGGAACAGGGTGGTCGTAACCTTTCCGGTGGACAAAAGCAGCGCTTAACAATTGCACGTGCTCTTGTTAAGAACCCCAAAATATTAATACTCGATGACAGCTCCAGTGCACTTGACTATGCAACTGATGCTGCTTTACGTAAAGCACTTCGCGACCTTCCAAAGTCAATGACTGTATTCATCGTAAGCCAAAGAGCCTCCAGCGTTATGCACGCTGATCAAATACTGGTACTGGAAGATGGAGCTTTAGTCGCAACTGGCAGCCATGAAGAACTCCTAGAAAACTGCACTATTTACAAAGAGATTTATGATAGTCAGTATAGAAATGGTGGTGAGAAATAATGCGGAATAAGTCAAATGCGATTAAAAGTAAGATTACTTTTCAAAGAGTATTAAAATCCATCGCTCCATATAAGGGATTCGTCCTAATCAGTATTCTATTTGCTATAATCAGCGTAATCACACAATTATATATTCCTATACTAACTGGCAAGGCGATTGATTATATACTTGCTCCTGAACAGGTAGACTTTCATAATATTTATATTATTGTGGTCTGGATTGGAATTACTGTAGTTATATCAGCCCTTTCACAGTGGCTCCTAAGTCTCTGTAACAACCGCATAACCTTTCGCTTATCCAGAGGTTTGAGAAATAAGATGATAGCTAAGGTTCAAGAGCTACCTCTCTCCTACCTTGATACTCGACCTTCAGGAGATCTTATTAGTCGTATGATTGCTGACATCGATACGTTCACTGACGGTATTCTGATGCTATTTACACAGTTATTTACGGGTATTTTCACCATTGTAGGTATCATTGGCTTTATGCTATCCATCAATCTAACCATTACTTTTGTGGTAGTACTTCTAACTCCACTTAGTCTGCTAATAGCGGCATTTATTGCAAAACGAAGCTATCAGCATTTTCAAAGCTTAAGCGAAGTAAGAGGTGAGCAAACGGCCTACGTAAATGAAATGATTGAGGGGCAAAAGGTCGTCCAAGCCTTTGGTTATGAAGCTAGAAGTCAAAATGACTTTGATGAGATTAATATTAAATTACAGAAGGTAACCCTAAAAGCAATCTTTTATAGTAGTATAACAAATCCTGCTACCCGCTTTGTTAATAATATGGTATTCGCAGGAGTTGGTCTTGTAGGTGCGTTGTTTGCTATTGCTGGAAGCATCTCTATCGGTCAATTAAGTATCTTTTTAAGCTATGCCAACCAATACACCAAACCTTTTAATGAGATATCCGGCGTTATAACAGAACTGCAAAACGCACTTGCTTGTGCAGCACGAGTTTTTGAACTGCTGGATGAGAAGAACCAGATTCCTGAACCAATAAATGCCGTAAGCCTAATTAGTAATGGACATGTAGATATTGAAAAGGTGTCCTTTAGTTATCAACCTGATAGGGAACTAATTAGAGATTTTAATTTAAAGGTTTCTCCTGGTCAACGTATCGCCATTGTTGGTCCTACAGGATGTGGTAAAACGACTTTAATTAATCTATTAATGAGATTTTATGACGTAGACCGAGGTCAAATCTTAGTCGCTGGAAATGATATTAGAGAAGTGACTCGTGCCTCCTTAAGAAGAAGTTATGGTATGGTGTTACAAGAGACTTGGTTGAAAGCCGGAACGATAAAAGAGAATATTGCTTATGGTTATCCCGAAGCCACCGAAGAAGAAATTCTAAATGCCTCAAAATCCGCCTATGCGCATAATTTCATTAAGCGACTTCCAGAAGGTTATAATACTATAATCTCTGAAGATGGTGGAAATCTAAGTCAGGGTCAGAAACAACTTCTTTGTATTGCTCGTGCAATGCTCCGTCTACCACCAATGCTGATTCTTGATGAAGCCACCAGTAGTATTGATACCCGTACAGAAATGAAAATACAAGCTGCTTTCTCTTATATGATGCAAGGCAGAACCAGCTTTATCGTTGCACATCGGTTATCTACCATTCGTGAAGCAGATATTATTCTCGTTATGAACAATGGACAAATCATTGAGCAAGGCAATCACGAAAGTTTACTCGCATACGGGGGCTTTTATACAAAATTATATAATAGTCAATTTTAATTAATATTTATCCTATGTTTATATATTGAATTCCCGTGGTTTTGGGAAATGTAAAGTCAAGTTGCGGAATGGTAAAGTTGATGTGGTAGCATTAAGACGTGTTTTTTATTACAATGAAATCACCAAATCAAGGAGGATTTCAAATGAAATTAGCAGATAAAATATTAAAACTTAGAAAGACTCAGGGAATGTCACAGGATGATTTAGCTGAGAAGCTGAATGTTTCCAGACAGGCGATTTCTCGATGGGAAATGGGGACGGCACAGCCTGACACACCGAATGTGCTGCAGTTGAGCAAGCTCTTTGGTGTTACGAGCGATTACCTGTTGAACGAT
>JAFACO010000280.1 GCA_023425485.1 Bacillota bacterium | reverse complement strand
GTTTCAACCCGTGGAAGAACATAAGAAAAATATGCCATACCAATTAATATTGCGATGAAATTCTGTACAAGCTCCATCACATTCAAATATCTCGTTGGCTTTTCTACTATTGGAAGCAGCTTTTTAGCTTTTTTAGACCCAGCTTCCGCTTTCTTCTTGACAATGTTGTCATTCACATTACTAATTGCATTTTTAGCACAAACAATGACTGCATTAAATAAAACCAAAAGTAAAATGATTACAATTCCCGATAAGGGATCTCCCTCGTCCATCGTATAATATTCTCTCCTTTTTCGTATCGTATCTATCTATTATAATATGTATCTAGAGAAAAACTGATTATAAGTGCTTTATCAATTTTCTTTAATACATCCCTATCCAAATGACATACTTTTTCTTTCAATCTGGATTTATCAATTGTACGCACCTGCTCCAATAAAATAACTGAATCCTTAACAATTCCATATTTTTCTGCATCCAATTCCACATGTGTGGGGAGCTTGGCTTTATTCATTTTTGATGTAATGGCCGCACATATAACAGTCGGACTATGTTTATTACCTGTATCATTCTGAACAATCAGAACCGGCCTGACACCACCCTGTTCAGATCCTACCACTGGTCGCAGATCCGCATAGAAGATATCTCCTCTTTTAATTACCACTCAATTCACACTCCAATATCAGCTTAACCTTATTATTGCCAATTTCTTCGTGTGTATTCCTTACCTTGCATGGTGCATAAAAAAATCTCCTGCATTTCAATAAAAATATCGTAAAGATTCAGAACTAATCTCCAATTATTTTGTTTTCAATATAAAATCTTGGTATTCTTTTCCCAACAGTGCATACCAATTCATAGGCAAAGGAATGTGACCAGTCCGCAAGTTCTTCTGCCATTATACTTGCACCTTGCTCCTGCCCAAGTAACGTTACTACGTCTCCTTGTTTCACATTTTCAATGTCAGTAACATCCACCATAAATTGATCCATGCAGATTCTTCCAACAATAGGTGCATATTGACCATGGATAATTACTTTACCATAATTGGAAAGGTTTCTGGAATATCCATCGGCATAACCAATTGGTATCGTTGCTATTTTCATTTTTTTACTTGTAATGTATGTAGCACCGTAGCTAATTCCAGCTCCTGCCTCCACATCCTTTACAAAAATGACATGCGATTTAATTTCCATAGCTGGTATTAATTTGATTTCTTCCTTTTTCACCATATCCGAAGGATATATTCCATAAGTAGCTATCCCGCAACGTACCATATTAAAATATGCAACTGGGAATTCAATGATACCTGCACTATTCGCAATATGTTTTATGGGAATAAAAATATTTTCATGATCCAACCAGGCACAGAATTTTTGAAAACGCGCCAATTGATTTTCCGTATAAGTGCGGTCTGTTTCATCAGCACATGCAAAATGAGAAAACAAACCTTCTATTTCCAAATTAGGAAGCTTAACAATTTTCTTTATCGCATCAATACTTTCCTTAGTATCAGAAAACCCAACCCGATTCATACCAGTATCAAACTTAATATGAACTTTCACATTCTTATTCTGCCTGCAGGCTTCCTCTGAAAGAGCTTTTGCCATCTCATACTGAAATACCGTCTGTGAAATATCATAAGTCACAACATATTCATATTGTTCCATGGGTGTGTATCCAAGAACTAAAACTGGTTTTGTAATGCCCGCTTGTCGTAGTTCCACAGCTTCTTCAATAATTGCAACACCATATGCATCAACAACTGTACTGTCTCCAATTGCTTTTGCAATTGGTACCGCACCATGACCATAGCCATCTGCTTTGACTATAGCCATTAGCATAACATTATCCTGAATTTTATTTTTAACTTCTTTTAGGTTATGTCTTATTGCATCTAGATTGACACGCGCCTGAACTCTATAAGAATTTCGAATACTCTGTGTGTTATTTTCTACATTCATATTTCAATGCTAGCCTTTCCTGCAAATAACTCTTTCTATGGCATCCACCACATCACTTGCGATTAAGGAATAGACACCTTTCTCTAAGGCTGCTAAGTCTCCTGCTAAACCATGAATATAGGAGGCAAGGCAAACAGCCTCATAGGCTTGCATTCCCTGTGCAAGAAATGCTGCCACTATACCGGTTAAAACATCACCTGTTCCGCCGGTCGCCATTCCATTGTTTCCAGTTACGTTGATATACATATCCAATCCACCAGTCACCAAAGACCTGGCATCTTTAATATTGAATATCAACTTACTATTATAAGAACATTGTCTTGCAGTGTCAATTAAATTATTGGAAATATAAGAAACCGGAAGCCCAAGCAATGACGATAACTCTTTTAAGTGTGGCGTAAGTATTGTATTCTCCGGTAAGAGTTTATTAAGATATTCTATACGTTTTAACACGTCCAACCAATCTTGCTCTGTTACCGATTCAGTAATTTGTTGATTCAGTGTAACGCTAATTCTATAAGATAATAGTTGGAGCGCATCCGCATCAAGAATGAAAGGAACTTTTGCTTCCTCTATTACAATATCCAAAAGTTCACTTGAAAGCTCTGTCCTTCCAATCCCAGGTCCGATAACAATAACAGACGCCCATAAAAGAGCATCCTGAATATTTTTTATAGCTATTGTATTATCCATTTCCTGATCATAAGCTGCAAAAAGCGCTTCCGGTAATAAGGTCTGTAATATAATTCGATTGGTGTGAGAAGTCAATATCTTTACAAGCCCTGCTCCACTTCGATAAGCAGCTTTCGCTGATAAATATGCAGCTCCACTCATTCCATTACTACCAGCTATAATAAGAACTTTGCCATAGCTTCCTTTGTTGCTGTAATTATATCTCTTTGGCAATCTAATTAAATCCTCTGACTCATAATAGCATATTTTTTGCTTTAATAATTGTTCTGATTTGGTTGAAAACCCAATATCTGCAAGGGTTACTTTCCCGGCATAATCTGCCCCCGGATATAATAACATCCCAAGCTTTTGATAGCCAAAGGTAACCGTTTCGTCAGCTTCCACTGCATGAGATAACACCTTTCCAGTATCAGCAGATATCCCCGAAGGTATATCCACAGAATAAATGTAGCTCTGGTTAAGATTTATCTGTTCAATAGCTGTAGCATATTCACCACTTATCCCTCTAGTAAGACCAACACCAAATATTGCATCAATTAGTATATTATATTCATGAATCCTGTCTCTGTGTTCGAACACAATGCCAATATTCTTTGCCATTTCCAGTTGCTTTTTCATTGACAAGGACCTTTTCTCCTGGTCTCCAAGAAGAAGTACAGCAACCTGGTAGCCTTCCAAATGCAAGATCCTGCTGGCTGCAACTCCATCTCCACCATTATTACCCGGTCCACAGATAGCCAGTATTCGATCTGATTTCGTAATGCGTGTTTTCATAACAGCCACTAATCCTGCAGCTGCTCGCTCCATAAGTTCAAGTGCAGTAATACCAGCAACATCAATAGTGTAATCATCCACCATCTTCATCTGCTGTGAATTAATAGCATATCGCATACACTACGCCTCCCCTACTACAAATGCATTGGCATATTCCTTCACATTACTAATCGATACATGAACTCTCTTAATTTCTTTGGTACTCGCCAACTCCTGCGCTCTTGCAAATAAGTTTACATAGGGTTTTCCCTGCTCATCTCGCAATACTTCTATATCAATTGGAGCAAAACCCCGAAAGCCTGTCCCAAACATTTTCGCAACTGCCTCTTTCACAGCGAAATTGCCTGCTGCTTTCTTATAGTCCGTACCAATGAACTCAATTTCCTTTTGCGTAAAATATTTTTTCTGAAAAACTATCTTTTGATAAGCTTTTTCGACCCGGTCAATCTCAATTAGGTCAACTCCAATTCCAATGATCACATTGTCCTCCCTAGAATTCCTTGTCAAAGGATTCCATTAAATCCGCACCAAGAATATCATGCATATATGTATAGATTTTAGAATTTTTCATTTCTAAATCCTGCTTTAACAGAATTTTTAGCTTTAGTTCTTCACGAATTTGATTTATCCAAGTTGTAACCTCATTAATTTCCTGCTTATTTTTCTCTAGCAGGTCATAAAAAATGTGTATACTTTCTGCCATTAATTGCTCATTTACAGCTTTAATTTCATAGGGTAAATCAGCAAGTTCATCCATGGATTTCTCAAGCTTTATATTAATCTCATTGATATAATTCTTATTCTTGTCCAGCTTTTTATCTTTTGCCTTCCCAAGGGCATCGGAACGAATGTCCATATTCTGAACAATTTCTTTCATAAGATTGGACTTTAATTGTTTTAAATCTTTAATATCATTTACAAGCTTACCTTGTCTTTTTAATAATTCATTTACCTTTTGTTCCAGGTTTTTCATTTCAGGAGTCTTATCCTCCTGCGGAAACAAGTCATGCCACCTGGTGTCTAGGGACAAAATCGGCAGTTTTTTATTCTTAACAATATTATGAAATTCGTTGCGTTTCTCCTTCTTTGCCATATGAGAAATTACGTTTCCTTCCTTTAAATCCCCATCTTAACCTTCCATTTCACCCTTTCCGGATAAACGATAAGATAGCTTCATTAAGCTTTCTGCAAGATGTACATTTTCCACTGTTACTTCTTTTGGTAGATTTAGATCGGTTGGTGCAAAGTTCCATATACCCTTTACTCCCCATCTAGCCAGATCAGCAGCTAATGCCGGTGCTTTCGCCTTAGGAACCGTAATTGCTGCAATATCAACTTTATTAATTTTAATATAGTCCTCTAATTCATCATTGGATCTCACAGTAATTCCTCTGATATCTGTGCCTATCACCTGGGGACTAATATCAAAGATAGCTTTCACATAAAAACCTCTTCGTTCAAAATCAACATAGTTCGCCAGTGCCTGTCCAAGATTACCACCACCTATGATGATTACGTTATACTTTGTATCAAGTCCAAGGATTTTACCTATTTCAGAATGAAGATATTCCACATTATATCCGTATCCTTGTTGACCGAACCCTCCAAAATTATTTAAATCTTGCCTGATCTGAGAAGCAGTCACCTTCATTTTCTCACTCAGTTCCTTTGATGAAATACGAACGACATCTTTTTCTAATAAATCTCCTAAATAACGGTAATATCTGGGTAATCTATTAATAACGGCTTTTGAGATCTCTTTTTTATACAATGCTATCCCTCCTAATCTAGTTTCAATACTAACTTAATTATATAGAATTGTTAATAATAAGTCAATGTAATCTAACAGTTACAGTTCAATCATAAGTGACCCTTATCTTTCCTTTCTTTACTTGTTCCTATTCCTATGTTAAAATAAACAGCATGGTTTACAATAATTGAAATATAAATTTGGATAAATTCTACAGTGATTTATTTGTCCAATAAAATAAATGAGGTAAAGAAAATGATATTAGCATGTAACAACATCAGCAAAGCTTTCGGCACGAATCAGATCTTACAATCTGTTTCTTTTCACATTAACGAAAGAGAAAAAGCTGCAATCGTTGGAATTAATGGTGCCGGAAAATCCACCCTGTTGAAAATTATTATGAAAGAAATGTCCGCCGATGAAGGTGAAGTAATTCTCGCAAAGGGCAGCACCATCGGTTATCTGTCCCAGCATCAGAATCTTTCTTCGGATCATACCATCCATGAGGAAATGCTTACGGTCAAACAAGATATTATAAAACTTGATCAAGATATTCGAACCTTAGAACAGGAAATGAAACATGCTGACGGTGAAAAGCTTAACCAAATGCTCGCTACCTATACAAGACTAACACATGAATTTGAATTAAAGAATGGTTATGCGTATCAAAGTGAAGTAATCGGAATATTAAAAGGTCTTGGTTTTGTTGAGGAGGATTTTGATAAGAAAGTGAACACTCTTTCCGGAGGGCAAAAGACCAGAATTGCACTTGGCAAGCTACTCTTATCAAAACCTGATATCATCCTTCTGGATGAGCCCACCAACCACCTTGACTTATTGTCTATTGCTTGGTTGGAAACCTTTTTGTTAAATTATAACGGTGCTGTCATTGTCGTTGCTCATGATCGCTATTTTCTGGATAAAGTGGTATCTAAGGTAGTGGAACTCGATCATACCAAATGCAGAACTTATGAAGGAAATTATTCAACCTATACCGAAAAAAAAGCAATGATTGAAAGTGCTCTGTTGAAGCAATATTTAAATCAACAGCAAGAAATAAAACATCAGGAAGAAGTTATTGCTAAGCTTCGTTCCTTTAATAGAGAAAAATCCATTAAAAGAGCTGAGAGCCGTGAAAAAATGCTGGATAAGATTGAGAGAGTCGACCGACCTCTCGAACACAGTGAAATGCACTTCAAATTGGAACCACAAGTGGTTAGCGGTAATGATGTTCTTAATGTGACTGGGCTTGCCAAATCTTATGGTCATCTGACTTTGTTTACCGATTTAAACTTTGAGATTAAAAGAGGAGAAAAGGTATCCATCATAGGTAATAATGGAACTGGTAAAACTACCATTCTTAAGATTATTAATGGGCAGGTTCCCTCTGATTCCGGTGAAATTAAACTTGGTTCAAAAGTAAAGGTTGGTTACTATGACCAGGAACATCAGGTTTTAAATCCTGAAAAAACGTTATTTGAAGAATTGCAGGATACGTATCCCAACCTAGGGAATACAGCAATTCGAAATATACTTGCAGCTTTTCTTTTTACAGAAGATGATGTCTATAAGCGAATTAAGGATATTAGTGGTGGTGAACGAGGTCGTGTATCTCTTGCAAAGCTAATGCTCTCTGAAGCGAATTTATTAATCCTGGACGAGCCAACAAACCATTTGGATATCACTTCAAAAGAAATTCTTGAGAATGCAATCAATCATTATAGCGGCACCGTACTTTACGTTTCCCATGACCGTTATTTTATTAATAAAACAGCTACTCGTATCTTGGACTTAACCCAACAGTCACTCTTAAATTATATTGGTAATTACGATTATTATTTAGAAAAGAAATCAGAAGTCGAGGCTGCTGCTCTGGGTCAAGCAATTGCACAAACGAATCCTTCAGCCAGCGGAAAGCCTGGTGCCTTCCCTACAGCTGCTTTTCAATCTAATACAGTGAATCAAAACACCATCGACTATGATAGTGAAAACAAATTGAATTGGCAGCAGCAAAAAGAGGAACAGGCAAAAGCTCGCAAAAGAAAAAATGATTTAAAAAAGGCAGAGGACGAAATACATCAATTAGAACAGCGAAATGAAGAGATTGATGCTCTTCTGACAAAAGAAGAAATATTTACAAATGTCTCCAAGTTGTTAGAACTTAATAATGAGAAAACTGCATTAGAAGAACGACTTCTTACCCTTATGGAATTATGGGAAGAACTTGCTTCGGAAGAATAAGACAAGATGAAACGATATGTCGTTTCACTTGTCATGAATTATAGGGTCGATGCAGAAGGTTATTCCTATTCCTTCTGTATCGACCCTATTTTATTAATAATCAGTGTTTATTCAGGAATTTACCTTTATAGTTACCATAACTCTGCTTCATCAGCTATAATATGCTATATTTTATATAAGCCTTGATCACTGATATTTTTAATTGTTTTCATGATATGCTCATGTGCTAACTCTTCTGCTAAATTCCCATCTCTTTTACGGATAGCATCCAGGATAGCCGCATGCTCCTGGCTGGATTTTGAAGCTCTATCCGGCACCGCCAAAGTAATTTTACGAATGCGTTCTACATATCTGTGAAAATCAGAGAGCACATGATCTAAAATCTTACTTCCAGAGGCTTTATAAATTAAATCATGAAATTTATTGTCCAGTTCTACTAATTGCTCGTGATGACTGCGTCTTGCATGAAAATCAGATAAATATAAAACCTCTTCCAATGCTTCTATCTGTGCTTCCGTTATATTTTCACATGCCCATCTGGCACAAAGACCTTCCAAATAAGAGCGAATGATATAGATATCATGAATATCCTTGGAGGTTATCCCTGTCACATATGCACCTTTATTTGGTATCATTGTAACAAGACCTTCCAGTTCCAACTGTCTAAGTGCCTCTCTAACAGGGGTTCGGCTAACGCCAAGCTCCTGACCAATTGTATTTTCTCGAAGCTCCTCATTTTCATGATATTGTCCTGATAAAATATCTTCTCTAAGCTTGTTGAATACACGTCCACGTAAAGAATATTTATCAGATCCATCTTTTTGAAGATTAAAATCTTCCAAGGAATTACCTCCTTCATTGATTGCCAGCCTTGGAAATGTATCTTACAGGGATTCAATGGTTCCCATAAGATAATCTGCAAATTGCGCACCGGTTGCTCCAGTTGCTCTACCTGTGGTTACAACCTTTTTCTCAGTTACTGTACAGATATCAAGTGCACGATATAATTTGTCTGCTTCCTTTACATAACCTATATGTGCTAAAAGCATAGCACCTGCACGAATCATACTACAAGGATCAGCATAGATGTCTCTGCCCTCATCAACCATTCTAGGTGCAGAACCATGAATAGCCTCAAACATTGCATATTTCTTACCAATATTCGCACTGCCTGCAGTACCTACACCGCCTTGGAATTCCGCTGCTTCATCAGTAATGATATCGCCATAAAGATTAGGGAGTACAACTACCTGGAAGTCCTTCCTTCTCTTCTCATCCACGAGCTTAGCAGTCATTATATCGATATACCAGTCATCTGCTGCTATTTCAGGGTATTCAGCTGCAATTTCTTTAAAGATATCTAAAAACTTTCCGTCAGTGGTCTTAATTATATTTGCTTTTGTTACTGCAGTTACTCTTGTCTTTCCATTTGCTTTTGCAAATTCAAAAGCTGTTCTTATAATTCGTTCTGTCCCTTGAGTTGTAG
>JAFACO010000243.1 GCA_023425485.1 Bacillota bacterium | reverse complement strand
GTGTCCATCTGTGTAGGATATACCTTTATCTGATTTTCTGCATTAAATCTCATATCGGAAGTACCAAACTTATTCATGGTGATTACCTCATAAGCTATCGTTATTATTAAAATATGTACTTATATCTAAAATGTGAACCTAATTCATAAGAAGAGCTAATAAGAGGGTATTTTGTGCTAAAAAATATTTTATTTACCCTCTTGTAATTTGAAAATGGATGTGTTAAAATCATAAAAATGTATAGAAAAAATGAATATTTATTCAAAAATATTTATAAAAATTAAAAGAAGGATTGACGAGATATACAAAGTAGTGTATCGTTTAAGTTAACCTGTATTCTTTTTTTTTGCAAAAATTTAGTCACTAGCCGCATATGCGGTAGAATGGAGGATTTGATGAAAGCATTCTTAATTCTTGAGGATGGCAATGTCTTTACCGGTGAAAGTATAGGGGCGCAGAGAGAGATTATTAGTGAGATCGTCTTCAATACTGGAATGACAGGGTATCTGGAAGTACTGACTGACCCTTCGTACGCTGGTCAAAGTGTTGTTATGACTTATCCTTTAATTGGTAATTATGGGATTAGCTATGAAGACATGGAATCACACAAGCCTTGGCTGGATGGTTTTATTGTAAGAGAATTATCAAGAATACCTAGCAATTTTCGAAGTGAAGAAAGCATTCAAAGCTTCCTGGAGCGTAATGACATTCCTGGAATATCAGGAATTGATACCAGAGCACTGGTTAAAATCCTACGGAATAAAGGGACGATGAATGGAATGATTACAACAGACGAGAATTATAAGCTCGAAGCTGTAATTGAAAAAATTCATCAGTATCAAGTACTTAAAGTGATTGAAAAAACTAGCAGAACCGATGTTAAAGTAGTTCCAGCCATCGGCGAAACAAAGTATAAGGTTGCATTAATGGATTATGGCTTAAAGCTGAATATCCCAAGATGTTTATCGAATAGAGGCTGTGAGGTAACGATTTATCCAGCTTTCACAAAGGCAGAAGAAGTGCTAAAAAATAATCCTGACGGAATTATGTTATCCAATGGACCTGGTGATCCAAAGGAGTGTACTGATATTATAAAAGAAGTTAAGAATATGTTCGACAGCAATGTACCAATCTTTGCAATCTGTCTGGGACATCAGTTACTGGCACTTGCAAACGGTGGTGATACACAGAAGATGAAGTACGGACATCGAGGAGCTAACCATCCGGTAAAGGATTTAAAAACTGGAAGAGTCTATATCTCCACACAAAATCATGGATACATGGTATTACCGGAAAGCTTAAAACCAGATGTTGCAGAAGTAAGTTTTGTCAATGTAAATGATAAGACAGTGGAAGGAATGCACTACCTTGGTAAAAACGTATTCTCGGTGCAATTCCATCCTGAAGCATGTGCAGGACCAATGGATAGTGAATTTTTATTCAACGAATTTATTAATATGATGGAGGTACAGAGATAATGCCAAGAATTGAGAGTATCCAAAAAGTATTAGTAGTTGGTTCGGGTCCAATTATCATTGGTCAGGCAGCAGAGTTTGACTATGCGGGAACACAGGCATGTCGTTCTTTGAAAGAAGAAGGTATTACAGTAGTATTAGTAAATTCAAATCCGGCAACCATTATGACAGACAAGGAAATAGCTGATATTGTCTACATAGAGCCATTAACTCCGGATTTCGTAAAGAGAATTATATTAAAAGAAAAACCCGACAGTGTATTACCTACCCTTGGAGGCCAGGCGGCTCTTAACATTGCCATGGAACTTGAGGAGTCAGGGTTCTTAAAAGAGAATGATGTGAAATTAATCGGTACCACTTCCTTAACCATCAAGAAGGCAGAGGACCGTTTAGAATTTAAAACCACCATGGAGAAGATTGGTGAGCCCTG
This sequence comes from Bacillota bacterium, assembly GCA_023425485.1. Taxonomy (GTDB): domain Bacteria; phylum Bacillota; class Clostridia; order Lachnospirales; family Lachnospiraceae; genus Mobilitalea. The sequence goes on along the minus strand of JAFACO010000243.1, from coordinate 6,027 downwards.
TGCTCCAAGTACCGTAGTAACAACCGTTAAGGCTGCAGTAGAGTTTGCCAAGACCATTGGATATCCAGTCGTGGTACGTCCCGCTTATACTCTAGGAGGCAGCGGTGGTGGTATTGCGGCAACCAAGGAAGAGCTGGAAGATATTTGCTCCAACGGATTACGTCTTTCCAGGGTAGGGCAGTGCTTAATCGAGCGTTGTATTGCTGGCTGGAAGGAAATTGAATATGAAGTTATGCGTGATGGTGCAGGTAATTGCATCACCGTATGTAACATGGAAAACCTGGATCCAGTTGGAGTTCATACTGGTGATAGTATCGTGGTTGCTCCCTCGCAGACCTTGGGTGATAAAGAGTATCAGATGTTGCGAAGCTCGGCTTTAAATATCATCACTGAACTTGGCATCACTGGTGGCTGTAACGTACAGTATGCGCTTCATCCAGATACCTTTGAATACTGTGTAATTGAGGTTAATCCTCGTGTAAGCCGTTCTTCCGCACTTGCATCGAAGGCTACTGGTTACCCCATTGCTAAGGTGGCGGCAAAGATTGCACTCGGTTACCACTTAGATGAAATTCAGAATGCAGTAACCAAGAAAACCTATGCTAGTTTTGAGCCAACACTGGATTACTGTGTTGTAAAAATACCAAAATGGCCTTTTGATAAATTCATTACTGCGAAAAGAGTTCTATCCACCCAGATGAAGGCAACCGGCGAGGTAATGGCAATCAGCAATAGCTTTGAAGCAGCTTTAATGAAGGCTCTTCGTTCTCTGGAACAGAATATTTACAGTTTAAAGTACGGTAAATATAACGAGATGACTTTAGAAGAGGTTCAAGAAGAGTTATATAAAATAGATGACAGACGACTCTTTGCAATCGCAGAAGCCATCCGCAAAGGAGTTACGTTTGAGCAAATTCATGATATAACAAAAATTGATTATTGGTTCATAGATAAGATAGCAATTCTCGTAAATCTTGAACAGGAATTGGCAACAAAACCTTACAGTATTGAGCTGCTCAAGGAAGCGAAAAGACTTGGCTATCCAGACCGAGTAATAGCTGAATTAACAGGAAAGTCCGTGGCTGAAATTAAAGCTGATCGCAAACAGAATGGCATAGTGGCAGCTTATAAGATGGTAGATACCTGTGCAGCAGAATTTGATGCAGCTACTCCGTATTATTATTCAACCTTTGGTGACTTTAATGAAGTGGAAGAGACAAAAGGAAGAAAGAAGATTATGGTTCTGGGTTCCGGTCCAATCCGTATCGGTCAAGGTATTGAATTCGATTACTGTTCTGTACACAGTGTCTGGGCGTTATCAAAGAGTGGCTGTGAAACCATTATTGTAAACAACAATCCAGAGACAGTAAGTACGGACTTTGATATTGCTGATAAACTGTATTTTGAACCTCTAACACCGGAGGACGTTGAAAGTATTGTTGATATCGAGAAGCCGGACGGTGCAGTGGTTCAGTTTGGCGGTCAGACAGCAATTAAGCTAACTGATGCATTACTCAAGATGGGAGTACCTATTCTTGGAACCTCCGCAGCAGATGTAGATGCGGCAGAAGATAGAGAGTTGTTCGATAAGATACTTGAAGATTGTAATATACCAAGACCTGCAGGTAAGACTGTTTACACCACAGAGGAAGCTCTAGCAGCAGCAAAAGAGTTGGGGTATCCGGTTCTGGTTCGTCCCTCCTACGTACTTGGTGGTCAGGGCATGCAGATCGCAATTAGTGATGAAGATATTGTAGAGTTCATGAATATCATTAACATGACGGTTCAGGAACACCCAATATTGGTGGATAAATACCTCATGGGTAAAGAAGTAGAAGTTGATGCTGTGTGTGATGGAGAAGATATTCTTATCCCTGGTATTATGGAACACATAGAGAGAGCCGGAATTCACTCCGGAGATAGTATTTCGGTATATCCTTCCCAAAGCATAAGCGAGAAAGTAAAGGAAGAGATTGTTGACTATACGAAGAAGCTGGCAAGCTCCTTACATGTCATCGGATTAATCAACATCCAGTTCATCGTATTTAACGAAAAAGTATATGTAATTGAGGTAAATCCTCGTTCCAGCCGTACTGTTCCGTACATTAGTAAGGTAACTGCGCTTCCAATCGTAGATATTGCAACAAAGGTTATTTTAGGAGAGAGTATTAAATCACAGGGTTATGAACCGGGATTATGGCCGGAGTCAGAATATATCGCAATCAAGATGCCAGTTTTCTCCTTCGAGAAACTTCGTGGTGCAGAGACTAGTTTAGGGCCAGAAATGAAATCCACCGGTGAATGCTTGGGTATTGCGAAGACCTATCATGAAGCCTTATATAAAGCCTTCTTAGGAGCTGGTGTTAATCTGCCAAAGCATAAGAAGATGATAATGACCGTGAAGAAGCAAGACCGTGAAGAGGGAGTAGAGCTTGGAAGAAGATTAATTGCGCTCGGTTATGAAATCTTCGCCACCGAAGGAACAGCCGAAGCCTTAACAGATAATGGAATTCCTGCAACCACAATTCGCAAGATTGATCAGGATCATCCAAATATACTTGACCTAATCATGAGTCATGAAATTGATATGGTAATTAATACACCTACCTTGGGACGTGATAAAACCAGAGATGGTTTCTTAATCCGCCGTACCTCCATAGAGACCGGTGTTACCTGCTTTACTGCAATTGATACAGCAGCAGCACTACTTACCAGTATGGAGAATGCCAACGAAGAAATCACACTTGTAGACGTAGCACAAATATAATAGCGAAGAGACTGATTTTAGATTAACCTATGCGGTTGTGAAATCAGTCTCTTTTTCTATTATAAAAAGCTTATACTCATTCATTACATAATTTCCTAATCATATGGGTGCTACTAGTAAGAATTGTTACTTCTAATAAAATTTAATGTGCTTATTACTTTATTCTAAATCTATATTAATAAAATTGCATGGCAATCTAGGTAGATGTATTGTATAATAATACCAGTTTATTTAGTGTTAGAAACCTTAATGTAACTAAATTATATAGAGGAATAAAATGTTGGAGGATCGGATGAAAGTATCTCAAATACTGCTAGTTTATTTTATACAATTTGTATTAGTATTCATTTTAATGTTTTTATTTGTAGAGGAGGATATTTTTAAAAGCTTGTTGTTTAGTGGAGCATTTATAGCTGTACTTGGAGTTGTTAAATATTTAAAATATAGACTCGTAAAAAAGAGATAATTAGTAAGAAGAATATTGTAATATTTAATATATTCCATTCCACAACCTATAAGGAGTATGATAATTTATATTTGGCAATCAATCAATTGTACTTCTATTTATTGGAAAGAAGTTATGAAAGTAAGGAATATTATGAAATTGAAGATGCAGGATATATTTATAAATTTTTTGCAAGAGTATTATCCTTTCCAGAAGAGAGCAAATCAATTGACGAATTTAATACTTTTATAGCTAATAAAAGAAAAGAATTAAAAGCATAGAGGAGGATGTAATCATGGGATTATCACCATTTGAAGGACCGGGTATCATGTTTACCCTAGTGCCTATAATTGTTACAATAGGATTTGTTTTAATTTTTGGAATGATTATTGTAAGTGTAATACAAGGAGCTAACCGGTGGAGTAGGAACAATGCATCTCCAGTTCTTACAGTTGATGCGACTGTTGTAACTAAGAGATCAGAGATACATCATTACCATCATAATACAGGTACGGATGATATGATCCATAATACATCATCAACAAACTATTATGTAACTTTTGAAGTTGCAAGTGGTGATCGTATGGAATTTGAAGTTCGGGATACAGAGTTTGGATTACTTGTAGAGCAGGATATGGGTAAGTTGACTTTCCAAGGAACTCGCTATAAGGGGTTTGAACGTATTAGGCAGCAGTAATATAATTGAGAATTAGTTAGCGTGAAAAGGTTTTGAAAGGACAATGGATAAATGTTAGTGAGAGAAGCAAGATTTGAAGATTTAGACTCAATAATGAGGGTTTATTGTAAAGCCAAAGAATATATGAACAATAATGGGAATCCAACACAATGGAGGGATGGTTACCCGCAAAGGGAACTTCTTGAAGACGACATAGTGAAAAAGCAATGTTATGTAGTGTGCTCTTCTGATAACAAAGTACATGCGGTATTTGTCCTTATGTTTGGAGATGACCCAACGTATGCAATCATTGAAGCTGGTTCCTGGAAAAACGAAGAACCCTATGGAACAATTCATAGATTAGCAGGCGATGGCACAGTTAAGGGTGTAACAAGCAAATGCATAGAGTTTTGTAAAGAGAAAACGACGAATTTAAGAGCGGATACGCATCATGACAATAAAATAATGCAATATCTTTTAGAAAAGAATCAATTTGAACGATGTGGGATTATTTATGTTGGTGATGGCAGTCCCAGAATTGCATATCATTATGTAGGTATTAATTAAATTATAGGTAATTAAACTATTACAATTCGGGGGACAACAATGGGAGAAAGAAATAAAGAAATTACAGACTATTTTAATAAGTACGATGACAGTAAGATAGCTAAGCTTGAAACCATTCGAACTATAATTCATGAAAATATACAAGATATCCAAGAAAAATTATGGACCAAAGTTCCGTGCTTCTATAAAGACAAGTGGATGATATTAATTCGTGTCTTTGATGACCATATTAATTTTATTGCCGATTCGGTAGTTCAATATAAAGATGAGTTAAAAGATTATAAAATAACTCCCAAAGGTATGCTGCAGATATTTGATAATCAAGAATTACCCGAGGAAACTCTGAAAAAAATAATTTTACTGCTGGGGTATTAGATGAACAAAATGGGAAAAGAATTGGGAAGCGGTGGCACGTCCAATGTATATGAATGGGGAGAAAATGAAGTAATAAAGGTTTATAAGCCTCATGTTACAGATGATGTAATAGATAATGAACTATATATAGGGCAGATACTTAATAATCACTCACTTGCAATTCCAAGGCTTATTGGTTCAATTAATATGAATGATAAAAAAGCTTTAATATATGAACGTATTTCTGGAATGATTATGGCAGAGCCGATTTTACAAGGAGTATACAAAACCGAATTAGCAAATACATTTGCACAAATGCATTATGATATTCATCAAAAAATAATACCAGAGCTACCCTCACAATATGAGTTTCTAAAAAATCGTATTGTGGAGTTAACAAGTATATTGGGAGATAGGGCGGAGTTGCTATTAAAACTTCTTGATCGTATACCAAGGGCGAATATGCTATGCCACGGTGATTATCAACCACTCAATGTAATTGGTGAAGGGAATGAATATCGTGTTATTGATTGGAATGGAGCATGTACAGGAAATCCTATATTAGATGTTGCGTGGACGTATATGACATTAAACTCACCTGCCATCAAGCAAGTATTACCTGAACCAATCTGGGAACTAGTTGTTAACTTTGCAAAAGACTATGTGATATACTATTGCAAACTATCGGGCACTCATCAAGAAGATATCATACGATGTTTACCAATTACTGCGGCTCGAAGGCTTTATGATAATAATCAGCAAGAAAACGAAATCTCAAGAAATGAAAAAGAGTGGCTATTAAACCTTATAAATAATTAAATACCATAAATTATTAGAAAAAGTATTTATGTGAAAAGAAATGGATGAATTTTCTGTAAAAATGATAACTCCAAAAGTAGAAAATGAAATAGATGATAATGTATGGTCAACCAATATGAATATGAGATTATCGTAAGTAAACTAGATGATAAGTAAATTATATTATTCAATATAAATATAGAAAACCAGGCTGGAGCCTTTGTGGGAGTTGAAACACATTAGAACCCACAAAGGCTCCAGCCGTGACTTTATAGTACACCTATTTATCTAGCTGGAATAATCTCGAGCCAGTAGCCATCCGGATCACTAATGAAGTAAATTCCCATGCCTGGATTTTCGTAACATATACAACCCATTTCAGCATGCTTTTTATGAGCAGCCTCATAATCATCTGTTACA
>JAFACO010000196.1 GCA_023425485.1 Bacillota bacterium | reverse complement strand
GTTTATAAACAGCTTTGGAATATGTTATATACCCAGCTAACACAGACCTATGGTTTACACAACCTTATATGGACCTTTAACAGTTATACTTATAGTACTTCCCCTTCCTGGTATCCGGGTAATGATAAGGTTGATATCGTAGGATTTGATAAGTACAATACGATTTATAACCGTAATGACGGTTTAACCAGCGGTCCAAATGAAGATGCAATTACTTCTACCTTTTATCAATTGGTTGATCTGACCGGTGCACAGAAAATGGTTGCAATGACAGAAAATGATACAATACCAAGTCTTCAAAATCTCACAGAAGAAAAATCCGGTTGGCTGTATTTCTGTCCTTGGTATGGAGAATTTATAACGAGTTCTTCCAATAATAATCCAACAACCCTGACTACACTTTATCAAAGCAGTTATGTAATTACCCTGGATGAGCTGCCAAATTTAAAAGATACCACACCAAGCGCTACCATTACACCAACCAGTGTTGAATTTGATAAGTATAATCAACTCGATAAATCCATTACAATTACTTTAAATGGTAACACATTAAGCTCTATTAAGAATGGAACAACCACCTTAGTTGCAAATACGGATTATACCTTAAGCGGAACTAATCTTGTAATTAAGAAATCCTACTTATCCACCTTAGCAGTTGGCGAATACAATCTAACCTTGGACTTTAATAAGGGAACTGACCCTGTACTAAAAGTTAAAGTAATTGATTCTACCCCAAGTGCTACGATCACTCCCGTGAGTGCTACCTTTGATAAAGTGACAGCCAATCAGCAAAATATCACTGTAACTATCACCTTAAACGGTAAAACACTTTCCAGTATTACAAATGGTACCAAGACACTGGTATCAGGAACAGATTACACTGTATCCGGCACCACGGTTGTTCTTCAAAAAAGCTATCTTTCTACGTTGTCACTTGGAAGTAATAGCATAACCTTTAATTTCAATAGCGGAAATAGTGCTGTTTTAACCGTAAATGTAGTTGATACTACTCCCGTGACTGGAAACCTGGTTATTCAAGCCTTTAACGGAAATACGAGTGCAACAACAAATGGTCTATCCCCAAGATTTAAACTGGTAAACAACGGCACCACCGATATTAATCTTAGTAATGTTAAACTAAGATATTACTATACAATTGACGGTGAAGTTGCACAGAGTTTCTGGTGTGATTGGGCAAGTATCGGTAGTGCTAATGTAGTAGCCCAATTTGTCAAGCTTTCGAGTTCTGTCACAGGCGCAGACTATTATCTGGAGTTAAGCTTTACTACCGGGGCTGGTACACTGAAAGCCGGACAAAGTGCTGAAATTCAAGCGAGATTTTCAAAAACAAATTGGTCCAACTATACCCAGACAAATGATTATTCGTTTGATGCAACAAGTACTCAATATATAAATTCTACTAAGGTTACAGGCTATCTTAGCAGTAGTCTTGTATGGGGAGTTGAGCCGAACTAATAGTTATGTTCGTCCAATACCTCAGTAATGAAATTTGATTCCGTTTTATTCCCTATTTATCAAACAACCCGCTGCATTAACGCAGTGGGTTGTTTTGTAATAATTCTACTCTCTCCTATTGTCTTTAATGTATGCTTCCACCAGCTTGTAATATTTATCGCCAGGCTTACCATTCTGGTAATAAAACTCCAAAGACTGTGCACGAAACATGACCCCATCAGCCTCCACAAGATCCGTATTTTGATACAAAACTTCATCGGTATCTGAGCCTGGAAATTCCTCATAAAGTATGCATCTTATTTTCATTTCATGAAACTTCGTATCATAATACTTGAAGCCAGGATATGATTCTGAAAATTCACCCTCATCTCCAAAAAAGTCCAGTACCTTCTGCTCTTCTTTCCATTTAAAGGTTAGACAGATTTTTTCTAACTTAAATTCCAGACCATGTGCGAAAATCATTGTCTTTCCGTCCACTTTAAACGCAATTCCGTTTTCGTTAAGCTTATTTACAAGAAGCAAAAGAATTTTCCAATCCTCTTTTTGTTTCATATCATTTGTATTGATATGAAATTGACAATTTTGCTGCTTCATTGTGTAACCTCCTTTAAATTTGGTATTATCATTGTAACTACCCTGGAGGTGTATTTCCTGTTCTAAAGCATTTGATTTTGTCAAATTACTCGGTATTATTTTGGCTTGCCAGCCGCCAACTATTTCTATATTAATTTGTAATGGATTAAACTCTGTAATTTGAGGATATATTCTTCTTACTAAGCTAGGTGGAAATCCATGGAATCTCATAAACGCTTTTGAAAAAGCCTCCGGTGTTTTATATCCATACTTTAATGCCGCTTCAATAATACGTATCTTGGAGTTTAAAAGGTCGTTTCCTGCTAATGAAAGTCTTCGATAACGGATGTATTCCATAACTGTCATATCAACTATATTATGAAATAGTTGATTTACTAAAGTACTGCTTATATAGAAGTGATTTGCTATACAATCAAGTGATAACTCCTCTAAAAGATTTTCTTCAATATAATCAATGATCTTCTGTAGCAACTTTATGCCCTGACCCAAATCTCTTTCATGTCCATTTCGCATAACCTTTCCTCCAAAATTTTTACTTTTAGTATATCTAAAGAAAGATTAATATTCCTGTCTTTATCAATCTGATTTTGTCCGTTCTTTCCTCTTTTTCCTGTTTAGGCATAATACTGTGCTTGTGCATTCCAAAGTTCGTTATAGATTCCCTTTTTAGCTAACAATTCCTCATGAGTACCCTGTTCTGCAACCGAGCCTTTATCAAATACCAATATCTTATCGCAAAATCTACAGCTACTCATTCGGTGTGAGATATAGACACTGGTTTTATCTTTCACCATCTCATGAAACCGTTCATATATCTCTGCTTCACTAATTGGATCCAAAGCTGCGGTAGGTTCATCCAGTATGACAAAAGGGGCATTCTTATAGAGTGCTCGGGCAATGGATATTTTCTGTTCCTGTCCTCCACTTAAGTCAATTCCTGTCTCGTCTCCTTTATTAATTACCGTATCAGCACCATCAGGCAGATTATTAATAAAATCCAAGGTTCCTGCCTGCAAAAGGCATTCCTCCACCAGTATTTTATCATACTGCTGACTTACAGCTACATTCTCATGAATGGAAGCACCAAAGAGATGAAAGTTCTGAAACACAACACCAAATAACCCTAGATATTCCATATAGTCATATTTTCGAATATCTATTCCATTCAACGATATATATCCTTCTGTTGGATCATACAGTCGACAGAGCAACTTGATAAAGGTGCTTTTTCCTGCACCGTTGGGTCCGACTACAGCCATTTTTTCCTTTAGCGTAAGCTTGCCGTTCACATGGCGAAGAGAGAATTTATTGCTTCCAGGATAGCAAAAACCTAAATCATGAAATTCCAACTCATATACATTATCTATTCTTTTTTCTACATGGATGCTTCCGGTGTTCATTTCATTCGTCCGCTCCAGAAAATCCACCAAAGGTAACAGATTCTTTACAATCCTGTTTACTTCACTCTCTGACCAAACAATTTTACTGCTAGCCTGATTAAACTGCAAAAGAGCTCCGGTATACTGGGCAAAGGAACCTACTGTAATCGCGTTCGATAATACCTTTACCAATACTAATAAATACGCTACAACTGTGAACAACCCGCTTTGCAGACCCTCTGAACGAATTCTCTTACCTTCTGCTATTCCCATTGCTTCGAAGAGTGGTAATGACTGCTTAGTAAATTTTGTTATATTTGCAAGCAGTAAATCTGCCATTCCATTTACTCGAATCGTCTTTCCACTTTCGACATTATGCAGAATTTGAAATACCCAGTAGGAAAATTGATTTTCTACAACATAATGCTTTTCAGCAATCTCATCCTCCATCTTCTTAATATTCCTGGTTTGGCTTTTCGTCAACAGAATTCCCAGGTACCAGGCAATAACCAAACAGACTGCAGTTATGGCAGGGTGGGCAAAGATTCTTAAAGCTGCTTCCCCAGAGGATGGCAAACTAATACATAAAAATACGGTAAGCAGGATGGCTGTAACAGAATTTAAGAGATTTCTTAATAATTCACCATATAATCGGACAAGCTCTCCAAGGCCTCCATTATACTTTGCTGCACTCTCTGCATTTCGAAGTGCCTTTAGCACTTCAGAATCCTCCATAGTATGATAATCCAACTCCATGCCTTTCTTACGTATTAAAATCTCCAATCTATCCTGTAGCATATGGCGGCTTACATCCGTATAATAACTGATTACTGCCAGAAGTATTTCTGTAATCAATAGGATTTCAATCATGATTACAGCCATTTGTATTGCTTCCTTAAAGGAACTGTTCAGAAGCAGATCAATGACTCTGGCTGACAGGATTATGGACACATAAGGTACCACAACACCCAGCACAGCCTGTAGTATAAATAAAGGAATTAAGTTACGATCCAGTACTTTTACAACCTTCAAGAGGCGAAATCCCTTCCTATGGGTCTCAATAAATTTATTTTCACCTTTATTCATAGGCTATTTCACCATCCTTTCTAGTGTAGTTTTCTTTATAGTATTGAGCCTGAATTAGAAACATTTCAGCATAATCCCCCTTTGCACTAAGGAGTGCTTCATGGGTACCCATCTCTGTTATTTTTCCATTCTTAAGAAAACAAACTCTGTTGCAAAATCTTGTGCTGCTTAATCTGTGCGAGATAAATACACTGGTTTTATCCCTTCCAAAAGCATGATAAGTTTCATACATCCTGCTTTCTGCAATTGGGTCTAAGGCGGCAGTTGGTTCATCCAGTATTAATACCGCCGCATTACGATATAATGCCCGTGCCAGCATTAATTTCTGTGTTTCACCACCTGAGAACTCGATTCCATCCGGTGAAAGGTTCTTGGTCATCATCGTATGTATTCCCATTGGTAAGGATTCTACCTTCTTCCATAAACCTGCTTTTTTTAGACTATCCTCTACCAATTCTTCATCAAACGCTGTAGAGCAGCTAACATTTTGTGCTACAGAACAAGCAAATATTTTTGCATCCTGAAAAACTGCTGCAAACTCCTTATAGTATTGATCTTTTGAAATATTAGTTATATCAACACCATCTAGATAGATTTTACCTGTGGTTGGCTGATACAATCCTGTGATAAGCTTTACTAAAGTAGATTTACCGGCTCCATTTGCACCTACCAATGCAATTTTCTCACCAGGACGGATGATAAGGTTGATATGAGATATGGTGTCCTTTTCTCCATCCTCATAACGATAGCACACATCCTCCAGTCTAATTTCATGAGGTTTGCTTTGAATTCTTGTGAGTTCAGAAATCTTTTTATTTTCCTTTTGCTCTGCGAAGGCAAGAAAATTACGAAAATCCGTCAGTGTATGGTTCTGCAAGATCATTTGCTGAATTGCTTCCACAATCCCACTTACCCAAACACTATACCCGGCAATTGTCCCAATGTACAATAACAGTTCACTGACTGTTAGCTCTGCTCTGGATATTTGTTGGATCAGAATCACATATACAATTGCATCCCGAATAAAGTTCAAAACTGCTATGCTAACAGAACCTGTTTCTTTGATTCGAAAGTATCTTTGATAGAACTTTAGAAAGCCATCACAGATTCGATTAAGTTTAATTAATAACCAGTTTTTTGCCTGATAAAGAATAATATCATTACGCGCACTTATTTCAAACGTCTCCTCCAATGCTTTTCTTCTTTGCTTATAAAGTTCTTCTGTATGTTCCTTCGTACGGTCTACATATCTCCCCTGCCTTAAGCCTAAGGCACTTAGAAGAAGTGCTGACACTACCATATAAAGAAATACCCAAGGACTGATTTGGATTACTAGAAATGAATATAGGATAGAGCCTATCCCATTTTGTACCAGCACAGGAAATTGCTTTAGGAACATCTCGATCCCATAATCATTCCCACGAAATACACAATTAACAGCTGCCTGACTCTTTTGCTGTCCTTCTTTACTTTCCATCTTTTCATAATCCATGGACAGTAATTGATTATTAATTGGCGTCACCACTGATATCCTGCCTATAAAATAATTCATATGCTGTGTATTCACAAGGCTTGCCAGACTAACTGACAATAATTTCATACTAAGGGCATAGATTATAACACTAAGTATTATCTTTCCTGAGTTATAGCCACTTTGCAGAAGCCAAATTGTAACGCTTGGAAATGCCATCCCCAGAAAAGGTGCTGCAACACCTAGCAATATCGTAACTCCATCAATCAAGTGATATTTTTTGCCCATGAATTCTTCAAACAATTTTGTACCCCAAGTGAAATTGTTCCATATGGAATAAGTCTTATTCTTCTGCTGCATGTTTGCTCCCTTATAAACGTTATTAAATAACCATGGCACTATTAAATCATAAAAAGCGACCTTATGGCCGCTTTCTGCACGAATTGCTATTCTATTTCACGAACTGCAGGTTATGGCTTAGGAATTGTAATCTCTGTTGCAAATACACCAGTTTCCTGATTCAAGTTAAGATAGCCTCCCCAACGATCTACCACAGCAGCCACACGTTTCATTCCTAGCCCATGGTTGCCCTTTTTGGTCGTTATAAAATTCTGCTGTTCAAAGCCAAGGATTTCATTTGACCCGTTCTGCACAGACAGGTAGAATTGCTCCTTTACCATTGCAATATAGATACGAATAAATCGCTTTGTCTCTGGAATTTTCTCACAGCTTTCCAATGCATTATCCAAAACATTACCAAGTATAGTGCAAAGATCTACGTCAGTTATGAACAACTCCTGGGGTAAATATGCATCACAGTTTATTTTGATATTCTGCTTCATGGCCAAGGTGAGCTTGCTGTTTAATATAGCATCCACCATCATATTACCGGATTTCACAAAAGTATCCACTTTGTCTAATTCATGTTCTATCTGGTTCAGGTACTCCCTGGCTTTCAATGCCTGTCCATTATCCAGATTGGCTTTCAGTGCCTGAATATGGTTGTGATAATCATGTCGCCATCCCCTCATATTGAGATAGATGTCACTAATTTCTCCAAACTGCCTCTGTAGTAGTTCCTCCTGAAGCTCCCTGTTTGCTTTCTGATAGTTTAATTCGTAGCTTCTTAATACAAACTCCAAAAGAAGAAAAACCATAAATGCTAGAAGAACAATAACAACATTGATGCCTGCTGCCACTTCTGCGCTTATATTTATATTATTGCTATATCTGGTCATTGTCAGCTCCGCCCACTGTAGTACTCCGTAAATCAGTAATACGATCAATAGATTACTAAGCCGTAACTGTCCTCTCCTTGCACTTAACAATAGATAGAGGAAGAAGAAATATATGATTATTACAACCACCGGATTGAAATAGCTTTCCCAAGTGAAACTTAGACTGCATAGTAGTATAAAAATACCCGGCAATAACATCTTCCACCAGCTTTCACTAAATCTACTATTTGTATAGAAACACACAAAAAGTAAGGTTTCCAGTGAAATTAGTGTCACTCCAAACGGTAATTGATGAAAATAATAGCTTAACCCGAGCAGGAGAAAAGCTAGAAATAGGTACACAACATTTTTACCTTTGCCCTCACAGATGCTTCCAGTAACAAAGACATAATATTGATATCCGATTAACAGTAAGGTGAATACTCCTAGTCCTATGAAATCCATTCCTGTACTCCGTTAATTTCTTCGATAATAGTTTAAATATGCTTGATTTACCGCTTCCCATTTTCCTCTTGCAATTGGGAGTTCCTCTCCGTTATCCATTACAATCAACTGTTTTGTAATCTTGCGGATACGAGAAATGTTCACCAGATAAGACCGATGCGGCATGTAGAAATACTTATCTGCTAAAGCTGTCTGCAATTCACCGATACTACGTCTCGTTTCAATGACTTCTTCTTTGGTATGAATAACAGTATAATGACCATAGCTTTCAATATACAGGATTTCATTCAAATAAACCTTTGTATTTTCGTCTCCTGAATTTGTTAACAGCACCTCTGCATTTCTGCAAGACTGTTCCCTCATCCGGTCAAGTGCCAGATATAATTTGTCCTGCTGCAGTGGTTTCATCAGATAGGATACAGCCCCTACCTCATAGCCTTCAAAAACATATTGTTCATATGCTGTTGCAAAAAGAATAGGGATATGTTCATCCTTTTCTCTTACACTTTTGGCTAGTTCCATACCGTTCATCCCTTTTAATTCAATATCCAAGATTAATCCATCGGCATTTGACCATTCCTTTTGTTTAAAAAGGAGCTCCTCCGCGGAGAAATAAGTCATTACCGTGGCTGTTTCTCCCCTTAATTGCCCCCATTGAATAAGCATTGCCTTCATAAATTGCCAACAAGCAGGGTCGTCCTCGCATATTACAAACTTCATTGGTATTCACTCCTGTTATTCCGGAATAATTAACATAAAACAAAAATAAGTTAAATTTTATTTGATTTATCTTACCATATAATCCTTACTTTTACAATTGAACATAAACTTGATTTTATTAACAGCTAGATAACACAAGATGAAGCTGGAGAATAAAAGTGTGCTATGCACACTTTCGCATTTAAATACTTTTAAACACATCTTTTATTTTGCGCGCGGAGCTGTGCATCATTAGCCCGCAGGGCTTTTTCATATAACAGGAAATTCGAAGGAATTTCCTGTTATATGAAAAAAGGACGCCTTGCATGCTAACAGAATATGTTAGTTTTGCAACACGCCCTTCGCTATATTTTGTTAAATACAAGAAAATATTAATCTGCTAAATTATTATTTCAAGTTCTTCGCTGCATGCTCTCCTGCCAAGCGTCCACTTGTCATCGCAAACTGCACGGCACTACCTGACATATATACTTGATTATACAATACTTTATTTGCATTTTCTCCTACAGCATATAGGTTATTAATAATGGTACCGTCCTCACGTAACACACAATAATTTTCGTCAGTTTTAACACCACCAAAAGTTCCCATTGTCTTAGGATATATCTTAATTGCATAATATGGAGCTGTGCTAACTGGCACTAAGTAATCCTTATTTTTACCCAGGGCATCTTTTCCGTTCTTTACACCCTCATTGAAGGTTTCCATTGTTTCAACAAATGCATCTACAGGTACTCCCATAGCTTCTGCAAGTTCTTTCAGATCTTCTGCCTTTACTACTTCTTCTGTGGGCATAGCTGCTTCTAAAGCACTTACCACATTTGCATTCACTTCTGCAGAATCTAAAATTAACCAAGGTGCCTCCGCTTCAATGATTTTGTTCGTTGCAATTGCATAGTGCATTTCTTCATTTGTAAAACGTTCACCCTCACCATTAACATAGACTTTAGTCCAATCCATACCTAATGCCCCAGTACCTGCAATTTTACTTCCGATTCCAAGTCCAATTACCCAAGGCTCTTCATAAAGAGCAGCACCTATGTTTTCAGCCATAATGATACCATCACCAGTACTTCCAGCGGAAGCTGCGCTAAGTTCTGCACTACCTGCTGCTTTGGGCACGAATCTCTCAAGAAGTTCTTCACTCTTAGCGAATCCGCCAGCAGCTAAAATAACCTTTTGGGCATTAATTTTTATCTTACCGTCTTTTCCCTGTGCTATAACACCGATTACATTACCGTCATTATCAATGATTAACTCCGTTGCAGGTGTTTCTGTTAATATTTTAACATTTTGTCCTACAATAAAGCTTTCCACATTCTTAACTAAAGAGGTTCCACCTTTAATACCTTGATCACTAAAGGCAAAATGAAGTCTTCTTACTGGATCTAGACCATATCCTTGAATAGCTACGTATTCATGACCAATATAGTCAACCAGCCATTCCGTTGTAACAACTGCATCATCCATAAATTTATCCACAGCTTCATAATCTGGGTACTTTCCGTTTGGATTACTTGTACCCTGACGTTCCTTCCAAAGTTCCATCCAGGATTCTTTCGTATCTTCAATCCCTTCTGCTTTTTGGAATTTGGTACCAGTTGCAGCAATTCCACCACCAGATAGACCAGTGGAACCACCAACCATAGCAAGTTTCTCTAATACAATTACCTCAGCACCGTTTTGATG
>JAFACO010000153.1 GCA_023425485.1 Bacillota bacterium | reverse complement strand
GCGTGGAGTTAGTTGCAGTTTATAATAGAACCCGTACCAATGCAGAAAGGTTAGCAAATAATTTCGGTGTAACTAAGATTTATGACTCGGCAGAAGAATTATTTGAAAATGAAGAATTAGATTTTGTAGATATTATAACAGATGTTGATACGCATGAGAAGTTTACTACAATGGCTGCTCGGTATGGCGTTCCTGTAATCTGCCAGAAGCCAATGGCTCCAAACTATATCGCAGCGGAAAGAATGGTAAACATATGTAAGGAAGCCAAGGTTCCTCTAATGATTCATGATAATTGGAGATGGCAGTATCCGATCAGAGAAGTGAAGAAAAGACTGGAGGAGGGGTGTATAGGTAAGCCGTTCAGAGCACGTATTACCTATAGTAATAGCTTTCCTGTATTTGAGAACCAACCTTTTCTAGCTGAATTGGAACAATTTATTCTGACAGATATGGGGACACATATATTTGATACTATTAGATTTTTATTTGGAGAAGCGAAAAGTATCTATTGTCAGACAGCTACCATACATAAGAACATTAAGGGTGAAGATGTTGCTACCTGCGCTTTAAAAATGGAGAGTGGGCTGCACTGCAGCGTAGAACTTTCTTACACCTCCAAAGTCGAACAGGACTGCTTTCCAGAGACTTTTCTTATGATTGAAGGAGACGAAGGTTCCATAGAACTTGCTCCTCATGATTGGGTACGAACCACGACAAAAGAAGGTACCCACTCGGTCAGAGTGATAACTCCTTACTATGAATGGGTGGACAGAAGATACTATCTAAGTCAAACCGCTACCATAGAGGCAAACAGAGACTTTCTGCAAGCTTTGTTAGGTGAGAAGGAAGCAGAAACCACCGGCGAAGATAATTTAAAGACCTTAAGATTGGTATATGCAGCTTATGAATCAGCAGTGAAGGAGGAAGTCATTCGCTTATAGAATATGTTAATGACTCAAGCCTCACAATTAAATAATTTCTTATTTTAATAAAATCTCTAAAAATTTTCAATTAGGGTTGTGTTTATAATCTTTGGATTATGTCTGGCGAATAAATAAACAGATTAACGAATTTAGAAGGAGTCGAGAAAATGAGTTCTTTTGGAAGCTTTATTAATAATGGAGAAGAATACTTAATAACAGATTTAAATACACCAAGACCATTATTAAATTATGCCTGGAATAATAAATTCTTATCAGGGATTAATCATTTTGGTGGAGGAGTGGGAGCTTATGGTGGAAGAGCTGCAAGTTATATAGACCCCAATGGCAAAGGAAGATGTAGTATACTTCGGGATGGTGGCAGATATTTCTATATAAAAGAAAAGGATACGTTATGGAATCCAGGCTGGTATCCAGTAAAAACTCCTTTGGACAGTTATCAATGTACCCATGGACCTGGTTATTCCACTATTGAGGGTAAATTAAATGGGTTATCTGTAAAAGCAACGGTTTTTGTTAATGAGGATCAGCCTGCTGAAATCTGGACAGTAACATTAAAAAATGAAACAGACAATGCGAAGGACTTTAAAATCTATTTTGCCTGTGACTTTCTATTAGAGGGATATGCCAGATACAGTGATTATAATTCTTATGTCTTTAGTAGATTTGAGGAAGAACATAATCTTCTGCTCTGTTACAACGAAGCACAGGAACGTCCACATGATTGGTTTAATGGATTTGTTGCCTCGGATTATAAAATCTCCGGTTTTGAAAGCAGCAGAAAAGCATTCCTTGGTAGATACGGGAGCTTTGAAAATCCGCTGGGTCTAAAGAGAGACCAGTTAACCAATAGTATAGCAGCCTGCGAGCAGATGGTTGGTGCACTGGAGCATAGCTTTCATTTAGAACCAGGTGAAGAATTTACTTATCATAATCTGCTTGGAGCAGCCGATGAAATGAAGACCGCAATTCAAATTACTGAGACTTTATTTGCTGCTGGTAAGATTGAAGCAGATTTTAAACGTTTAATCGCTGAAAAACGAAAAATCTTTGATAATAATTATGTGGTGACTCCAGATGATAAAATTAATTACATAGCAAATGCTTGGGTGAAACAACAAGTACAATTATGCGCTGAGGTTGGTCGTGATACAGGGAAAGGTTTTCGTGATCAGTTACAGGATGCTTGGGCAATTGCAGCCTTTAATCCTGAACTGTCAAAAGAAAAAATTATTGAAACCTTACGTTATCAGTATAAGGATGGAAGATGTGTTCGTGGCTGGCTTCCCCTTGACCATCATATTTATTCCGATGGCCCAACTTGGATTGCACCTGCCATCAATGCTTATTTAAAAGAAACAGGGGACACAGCTTTTTTAGACACCCTAGTACCTTATCTGGACGAAGGCGAAGATACCGTATGGGGACATATTCTGACCGCTGCCAGATATTCTTCCGAGGATTTAGGGGAGCATGGCCTTGTGCTTGCTCATGATGGGGACTGGAATGACTCCTTAAATGGTATTGGAACTGGCGGTAAGGGTGAAAGCGTCTGGACTTCCATTGCATTATGTTATGCATTGCAAAATACTGCGGAAATGGCAAGAGAAGTTTTTAAGGATAAAGCAGTCGAAGAAGAAATGATGGACAGAGAAGAAAGAATGAAAAAGTCCGTTAATCAGGAGGCTTGGGATGGTGATTGGTATCTGGCGGCTTTTAATGATTTAGGCAATGCAGTTGGTACAAATACAGAAAAGGAAGGAAAAATATATCTGAATAGTCAAACCTGGGCGATCCTTTCAAAGGTGGTAGAAGGAGATAGACTTATCAAATGTTTAAAAGCAATTGATACTTATTTGGATTCGGATTTTGGACCTTTAACTTTGTACCCGGCTTACCGAAAATATCAACCGAATATCGGAAGATTAAGCAGCTTTGTACCTGGCATATGGGAGAACTCAACACCTTACTGCCATGGTGGAGTATTTAAGGTAGTTGCTGATTGCATTGAGGGAAGAGGAGATATTGCATATGAAACCTTAAGTAAAATCTTACCCGACAGTGATAAGAATCCCTCTACACACTCTGGATGTGAACCCTATGCTTTAACAAATATGTATCTTGGACCGGAAAACCCAAGAGCGGGTGAGACAATGTTTGCCTGGGTAACCGGTACAGCAGGTTGGGTATACCGTGCGGTTACGCAATATATGATGGGCTTCTTCCCCGGATATAAAACAATTACCCTGGATCCTTGTATTCCTTCCGAGTGGAAACAAGTCAGCTTTAAGAGGACCTTCCGTAACAGTGTATACAATATTGAAATTGTAAATAAGAACGGTAGACAAAAAGGAATAGTAAAGTTAATCGTGGATCATAAGGTGGTGGATGGAAATATGCTACCAATTTTCCAAGATGGTGCTTCTCATTCTATACAAATTGAACTGTAAGATGTAAAATTATTGTAAGGATATAAAATAACTGTTACAAATAATTTACGGATTACATAACAGGAGGTACAGAATGAAAATATTAAATTTTGGATCTATCAACATTGATCATGTTTATCAGATTCCTCATTTTCTTAAACCAGGAGAAACACTAGCTTCCACACAGTATCAATGCTTTCCCGGTGGAAAAGGTCTAAACCAATCAATCGCTTTGGCGAAGGCAGGGTCCTACGTATATCATGCTGGAAAAGTTGGAGCAAATGCAGAATTGGTTATGCAAGCTTTACAGGAAGGTGGCGTTGATACATCACTTATTAATAGCAAAGGAACGGCAACCGGACATGCAATTATTCAGGTAGATCCTAAGGGTGAGAACTGTATCCTGTTATTTGGCGGAAGCAATCTGGAGATTACTACTCAGGATATTGATACCGTCCTTGCAACAATCTCCGAAGATTATATCCTTGTATTACAGAATGAAATTAGTAATCTGGATTATCTTCTTCATAAGGCTGCAGAAGCAGGAATAAAAGTAGCTTTAAATCCTTCGCCCATTGATGAGAAATTAAAAGCAATGGATTTCTCGGGTGTTACTTGGCTGATTCTAAATGAGACCGAAGGCTTGGAGCTAAGTGGCGAAAGTCAGTCAGAGAAAATAATTGAGCAATTATCAGCCAAATATCCAGAGTTAAAAATAATACTTACCCTTGGTGAAAAAGGAGCTGTCTATAAGTACAAAGAGCAGGTATATACCCAACCAATCTTTCCGACTAAGGTAAAGGATACTACGGCAGCAGGAGATACTTTTTCGGGGTATTTCATAAGTGCAATTGCTGAAGGAGTAGAAGTGCAGAGTGCTTTAAAAATGGCGGCTATGGCTTCTTCTATCACTGTCTCTAGAG
>JAFACO010000399.1 GCA_023425485.1 Bacillota bacterium | reverse complement strand
CGTTCACCCGAGATTGTTTCAGAATACCGTAAAAAACTTTATGCAAAGGTTTCAGAGCTTCTTGGAGATACCCGCGTAGATGAAAGTATCATGTTAACCGAAATTACAGTATTTGCTGATAAAATTTGTGTAGACGAAGAAACGGTAAGATTAAGAAGTCATATTCAGAATATGAAGGAAACCCTAAATGACAGTGATAATGTTGGTCGAAAACTCGATTTTATCGCGCAAGAGATGAATCGAGAAGCTAACACCATTTTATCGAAGGCCAATGATTTGGAAGTAACCAATAAAGCAATTGACCTTAAAACTGAAATTGAAAAGGTTAGAGAGCAAATTCAGAATATCGAATAGAAACAGCAGAAAAGAGGAATAACTTTGAATAAGCTAGTAAATGTAGGCTTTGGAAATGTTGTTAATTCGAATAAAATAATTAGTATTATTAGTCCCGAAGCTGCACCTATTAAACGTTTGGTACAATCGGCAAAAGATACAGGGATGGCGATTGATGCTACCTGTGGGAGAAGGACTAAGTCAGTAATTGTGACGGAAAGCGGACATTTGGTATTATCCTCCTTACTTCCGGATACAATAGCAGGCAGAGTGAATCAAAAAGAATTAATGGATAGCCAGGAGTCATCCTCCATTGATTAATTTTATGGCAAATGAATAAGAGTTTTAATATTGGAAGGAGTTATAAATATGTTGCATCCATCATATACAGATTTAATGCGAGTAGTAAATAGTGAGGTAGAACCAGGAGAACAGCCAGTAGTTAATAGCAGATATTCTATCGTAATTGCAACAGCAAGACGAGCTAGACAGATTATTGACGGTGCAAATCCATTGGTTGATGTAGCTTATCCAAAGCCATTATCTATAGCAGTTGAAGAGTTAAATCGCTCTAAAGTTAAGATTGTTGGTGATGATGAAGTAAAAGATACTAGCGTTGCTCAGTAACTCCATACACGAATAACCATAAAAGTTTACCAGCACTTTCATATTAGTTTTATGAAGGTGCTTTATCGTGTATTGATAACTTAAAGGACATGTGAGAGAGGTAATTGCTATGTCGAATCATCAGGATGAGGAATTTAAGAAAGAGTTTGATGAAGTTTTGGACCCCAAGGAAGTGGAAGTAGATGCTTCTATTCATGAAGAGGATACTGTCGTTTTTGAAGAGCCCTATTTTGATAATACAGAAAATCAGGAAGAGCCAAAGAAAAAGAATAATTCCAGGGGTGTTCTCTATGATTTAATCTTTTATGCGGTACTGATTTTCGTATGCATTTATATCTTACCCAACTTTGTTTTACAGCGAACCATCGTTGACGGAGCTTCCATGGAGAATACACTTCATAATGGAGAGCAATTATATGTTGAGAAGATAACTTATCACTTCGATGCAATTGACCGATTTGATATCATTGTATTCTATCCTTTCGGACGTGAAAACAGTGAGTATTATGTGAAAAGGGTAATTGGATTACCTGGAGAAACGGTTCAAATTATTGGAAGTGATATCTATATAGACGGTGAAATTTTAGAAGAGAATTATGGTAAAGAACCTATTTTAGATCCAGGCAGAGCAGCTCAAGCAATTGTATTGGGTGAAGGTGAATACTTTGTTATGGGAGATAATCGAAACCATAGTAGAGATAGCCGTTTTGAGGAAGTTGGTAATGTTGAGAAGAAGAACATAGGCGGAACAGTTATTCTTCGAATTAAACCATTAAGTAAGTTTGGTACTGTAGATTAGAATAAATGGATTACAATTTGTTCTTGAAATTTACATATGAATTCGATAGAACAATTAATGTTCTGACTTGGTAGGAGTCATTTGGTATGAAGGTGATTAAGGAGCATATAAAAACAGGAAGCTTCAAACAGTACTATCTTTTATATGGTAGTGAGGAGTATCTTAAGAAGCTTTACCGAGATAAGTTGAAAAATGCGCTTCTTTCCGATGGCGGAGACATGAACTATTCCTATTATGAAGGAACTGGAATTGATGTCCGAAAGATTGCAGCAGACGCACAGACACTTCCCTTCTTTTCAGAGCGAAGATTAATTTTAATTGAAAATAGTCATTTATTCAAAAACCAGAGTGACCTTAGTGAGTTGATTTCACAGATACCGGAGAGTACATTCGTTGTTTTTGTGGAAACAGAAATTGACAAACGAAGCAAATTATTTAAACTCGTAAGGGATCATGGTACTGTTTCAGAAATGAATGGTATGGATGAGCAGAATCTGAAGCTTTTTGTAGCATCACTTTTGGAACAGGAAGGTAAGAAAATTACGGAGTCCAATATCCTTTATCTTTTAGACAGAACTGGTACGGATATGTTGAATATCTGCAATGAAGTTGAGAAAATCATTAGTTATACCATAGGACGGGAGATTGTTACTACCGCTGATATTGATGCTGTTGTGACAGCACAGGTTCAGGGTAAAATTTTTCAAATGATTGATGCGATTGCCGGAAAGCAATCCAACAAGGCTCTTATGCTTTATTATGATTTGCTATCTGTAAGAGAAAAACCCATGTCAATTTTATACCTTATCATTCGCCATTTTAATATTCTTATGCAATCGAAAAATCTGCAAGCCTTAGGTTATAATTCCTCCTCCATTAGTGAAAAAGTTGGAGTTCCGCCCTTTGCAGTAAATAAGTACTTAGCGCAAGCAAAGAATTTTAATACCAAACGTTTAAAGGATGCACTTGAGTTTGGTACAGATGTTGAAGAGCAGATTAAAACGGGCAGAATGGTTGAGAAGATTGGTGTTGAGTTATTTATTATTACCTTTAGTAAAAATTAATGACATAGTAGCCCTACTTAAAATTAAAATCAAGAAGTCATGCATAAAAAGGGGATAAGGTAACTGTTTTGGCTACCTTATCCCTATATTCATACATAATCTCAGTTATAGTATTTTAATTATATAATCAACAAATATTATTCTTCACCCTAAAATAATCTGTGTAATTATATGCCTAGCTAGAACCGAAATATAAAAACAGCTCAAATCCATATATATAGGATATTGAGCTGTTTTGCTTGAGCGGAAGCGGTGGGATTCGAACCCACGAACCCGTTAAGGTTACCTGATTTCGAGTCAGGGCCGTTATGACCACTTCGATACGCTTCCATAATGGTAATAGAAATAATTTTCTAATCAATAATCAATAAATCTTGCATTAATTACAAATCAGATGCGTTATCTATTATAACACATTCAAAATAGAAATCAATTATGAAATATATTTTTTTACCATTTACAACCTTACTATGATAAAGTGATTTTTGGTATAATATAACAAAATGCTAAGGAGAAAAGAAAATTGAAGCTGTATCAATGTGTGTATTGTAATGCAGAGTTAAAAGGGGATGAAGTTTATTGTCCTAAGTGCGGAAAAATATTTGGTTTAGAAAGAAGCAGAAACCGATAGTATTGTATACGGTATTAGGTTTTCTTCTTTTGTTAGTAATTGTATTAGGCGTACTTGGATTATAAATAAT
>JAFACO010000111.1 GCA_023425485.1 Bacillota bacterium | reverse complement strand
GTCTAATAATTCAGTTTCTCTAATTACTAGAGTCGGATAAATACGTATGCACTCAGGTTTTAAGAGGGCGGCAAGCTTGGCGGATAGTGCTGATCGTTCACTTGTATCACCTGGTAACCCCACCATTAATTGAATACCCAGATGGAAGTCATAAGCTTTTATTAGTGTTACTGCTTTATATACATCTAGAACCTGATGCCCACGGTTGGAGGCTTCCAGAACTTCATCATGCAAGGATTGGACACCAAGTTCAATGGTATCCACTAGATATAACTTAAGCCGGTCAAGTATCTCAGTGGTGATGTAGTCCGGTCTGGTAGACAGACGAATTGCATGTATTTTGCCTGACTTTTTATATTCAGCAGCAAGCTTAAGATACTTTTCTTGTAGTCTGGCATCGATTCCCGTGAAGCTTCCACCGAAGAAGGCAAGCTCGATAAATGTTTTATCATCCAGTGTGGAAGAGTAGGTTTCAATCTGTTCTGCAATCTCTTCCAAGGTCATGGCATTTACTTTGGCTGTTATTTTTCTTTGATTACAAAACACACAGTCATTGGGACAGCCCTCATGTGAGATAAAAACAGGGATGTTGACGTGTTTGTTATAGTTGTCTTTATCATTAGAAATGAGCAATTGATATTGATATACCAACATTGATCCAATATCGGTTAAGGGAAAATCCTTGAAGTAAATTACCTTTTTATTGTTAGCCTCTACAAAGGCTACGATCTTTTCAAAGTCAGGATGCTTACTCAAATCACCATGAAAGATCACAGAGTCTTCAAAACATCCACTGGCACCACCAAGAAAACCATAATCATGACCTTCCAAGAGGACATGTCCAGATTGAATCAGAAGAGGATTCATTTCATCCTTAGAAGCCTGATGAATACCCGGATCACTGGTGATAATCGAATTGTCATTTACCACAACTGTGGAACATTTGGTATAGCCTTGTTTGACAGGAATAAGCTTCTTACCAGAACTTTTGGAGTGCTGTAAAATCAGTGAATTTGTATGGTTAAGGTTATGGATTAGGTAATCCTTTGTAATAACCGCATTGTAGGCTATATCGTTAGGATAATCAGCTGCAAGCCTTGAGTTTCCAAGTACATAAGGGATATCCAGGGCATCCAGTTGTTTAAATATTTCTATATTCGCATTTTCATCTACGATTAAGGTATCATCGATAATTGATATCACTAAATCGGGGTGACTATTAATTCTTGCTTCAAATCTTTCATCCTTAGGAACCAGAACGACAGCTCCTTTGGTTTTCATATATTCTATTAATACTTCGTTCGCTAATTCAGATAAGAAAATAATATTCATCGCATCAATCCTTTCGGATTAATTGTAGCATCAGTAGGAGGGTTGTACAATGTTAAGTTGTTTTGGAAAATAGAGTTAAATTTATTAACTTCTTGGAGGATATTAGTGATATTGAAGATATTTTAGAAAAACACTGCAGATTAATCTAAATCTTTATATAGAAGAAGTAGAATCTAGTGATTCCTACTTAAAATTATATTCTGATGATACGTTCCATATCTATTGTTATAAATATTAGAAATCCTTATATTTGTACATGATATATTATTAAATATGCCTAGATATATTGCTTAATATATCTAGGCATATTGTATTATATCTTAGCTACAATGGAAATGTGCAAAATAAACAAGAATCCGATAATTTTGGCTTTGTATCACCCATTAGTCTATATCTGCTCGGTAATACTTATAAAAACATGTTATTAAAACATAACCTAGTACAATTTGAAAAATAGGAACAAAGTTTGTTCCAAGTGATGTATATTTGAGAAGCTTAGTTTGCGCAAAGAGGTTATTGATACTTGTGTAATGGTGTGTAAATGAAAAGAACAGCGACGGTATTCCTACTATAAAAAATTTAGGGAGATTGATTTTCCAACTACCTGATTTTTTGAATTCAATAATAAAATGTTCTATTCCTAATGATACACCAATAAATAAATTAAAAATAAGGGGTAGCGTAATTAAAAGATTATAACTAACATCAGCTCCCCAGGATGCACTGAATTTAAAATTCAGTTTGCTTATTACATATTCCTTTAAAAATATTAACCCACTTAATACAAAAATATAGATAAAATACTTTAACCATAATTTTTTTCTCATAATTAATCCCCCTTATTTAAAATTGGTCGCTTTATTACTACTACCCTTAGTTTTATCAACTACAGCGTTTATAAATAATTATTTATTCATTTTTTATGTATATTTTAATAAATAATACTGCACTTTCTGGAAAATGTAAATGTATTACAACAAAAAATAAACATAAGACAGGGCAGTTATCTTAGTTAAGTGTTTTATGCTCTAAAAGTATATAAATCAATTCATAATTATAACTTCACTATTGTTGAAAAGATTATCAGATATATAAAACAAGGGTGGGTTTATCCTTATGCATCAATTATTAACAGTCGGACATGTGTTACATTGTTGACACTAGTCTAACTTTTATATTATTTTTATTATTCACAAAAATAAGTCCGCCCTAAGACAGACTTATTTTTATATAAATTATTTCACCACAACTTTTATTGAGATTGTAACATCTCCTATTTTAACTTTAACATAATCAGTTCCTTTGGTTTTTGCAGTGGCTTTTCCGTTCTTATCAATCACTACGACGGACTTCTTACTAGTTGTCCATACTGCCTGATCCACATCTAATCCATATGCAGTAATAGTGAACTGGAAGGTTTCTCCCACTTTCATCTTACTTTTACTGTTACTAAATTCAATGTAGGGCTCTGTTACTATTATCTTTGTGGTTGCAGTCATAGATTTCTTATTATAAAGTTTTATCGTCGTAACAATTGTTGTGGTACCTTTGCCCACTGCTGTTATCTTACCGTTGCTGTCTACTTTAGCTACCTTAGTATTCTTTGACTGAAAGCTTACGGTAACGCCGCCAATTGCACTGCTTGAGGTCTCATCCTTTAAGGATTTAACAATCTCAAGGGTAGCTGGTACATTCACTTGAAGCTTTGCTTTTTGACCTACGAAGAGTTTCTCTTCTACAGGTTCAATTGTTATCTGATTCAAGAGATAAGTTACTGCATCCTTGCTTGCAGCGGAAGGTAATACGACATAATCTGAGCAATGGAGCAGATTTATCGTAATATATCCCTCTGAATTTACCTGATAATTTGAACTGTAGGGTAAGGTTTCTAATCTACCTGTAACCTGATTATAATGATAAATATATACGGAATGATCCGTATTCTGAAACAAGTTACCAACGTATATTCTTACCGATGCCTGTGCAGGTAAAATTCCTTCATTATTAAATCTAACAACTAAGCTGTTTTGCAAGCTCTGTGTACTTTCTTTCTTCAGTAATCCATTTATTTCTTCATGATCAGTAGCTTTAATTACAGAAAGTGAAAGATTAACATCCTTTACTTCTTGATTGGAATTAGCTAAATCATTGCCGCTAAAGCTCCAGGAGTATAATTCTCTTCCCTGGTCATTGTTTACAGAAATACTGATATCACTACCAGTCTTTGTAGCGGCTTGTATTAAATCTGATCCTAATTTAATATTTAAGTCTTCTAAAATCTCAGCAATTAATAAATCAGAAGGTAGCTTTACATTAATCTCAAGATTCTTAGCGTTTCCACTAGCTATCTGATTCACTATACTTTCAGTTGCAACAGGTATTGATAAATCCATATCAGCTGATGTAGCGATATTATTAGCGGATACTTGAACTCCTACACTGATTTTATCATCGCTTACTTGAGCTGTAATTGCTGCTGATACCTGCTTGTTACTACCTTCTACATCAACTATAACAGGTGTAGGAGTTGGAGATGCAGTTGGAGTAGGTGCTGCGGTGGGAGAGGTTGTCGGAGTAACTACTCGTGGCTTAAATATTATTTGCTTATACGCAGGACTGGAATTTAACATACCATCCTTAACGGCAATTGCTTTTACTTCCTTTAGTGCACCAGATGTTTGACTTGTGGATACCAAGAACGCACCGTTATATTTAGTTGAATTAATGGTAGGTGTAGTACCATCCGTTGTGTAATAGATGCTTGCATCTGCGGTTGATGTACTTATGGTTACTTCTACAACTCCATTATTTGCGATAGCGGAAGTATCCATTGGATCTGTAGTAATGACTGGTTTTTCAACTTGCAGCTCAATATCTGGATTATTAGCTACCGTTACTGTTGCTGTACCAACCTTGGTCGCATCTAATATTGAAGTAGCTGTTACTGTAAATGTATTATTTGTCTCATCTTCTCCAACTGTCAATAATCCTGATGGAGTAATTGTTGAACTAAGGCCACTTCCAGTTACGACCCATTCTACATTTGGTGATCCTATGTTAAAGCCCTGTAAGCTCGCAGTAAATTGCTGTGTTTGTCCTTTTTGAAGTGTGACTGCAGAAGGTTCGACAATAACCTTGTCAATTGATGTAGATGCGTATTCCATATTATATAATATAGCTGCTTCGCTGGTAGTTAATGCCTTATTATATACTACTACATTATCAAATTTGGCGTAGGAGACATCTTCATCCCCCCAGATATTACCGCTTCCGACTCTTACATCATCTAGTAATCTCAAGAAATTATCAGCAAAACATTGAGTAAGATCACTCGCAACCGAACCTACCTTATTACCATCTAAATATACAGCAATTCCAGTACCACTCACGGTATAGGTTACGTAATGCCATGCGTTATTGGTTAAAGTTCCTGATATGGAGGTGGCATCTCCCCATTTGCCGTTAGAATTAATACGGCTGAATAAGTTAACGCCCATTCTAGTAACAGGATATTGATCCTGTCCCCCTCCATTAGCTTCAAACAATGCACTGTGATCAAAAGTAACAGTTCGGTCAACGTTAACCCACATACCAACAGTATAGCCATCTGTTGTTATTCCATCAAAGGTATTCGTAGGTAGTGCGAGATAATTCACTTTCTTAGCACCGTCTGCACTGCTAATTTCTAAGACATAGCCGTGGATACTGTCATTAATAATATTTGCACTACCAACTAAGGTTGCATCACCTGTCTTTGTTCCAGCATTAGCAATCTTATTCGTATCCAGAACCTCATCAAACTCATAGCGATAGATAGGATCTATGCTTAATTCTCCAACATTTGTTCCGAGAACTATTACGATTATCTGAATAATATTAGTTTCACCACCTTTGTTAATTGTGGCTCTAAGTGTAACGGCGGTATCGTTAACCTGTCTGTTCACCATACCGGTGGTAGATAATACGTCAGGATTAAGACTTGTCCAAGAGATTGAAGTGTCATAATAGCCAACGACTGGTAAAGTTATATTCGAAGCAGTCTTTGCAGGGATGCTGTTTTGTAAACGCTCACCATCTTTCACTACAGCTTCATAATTAGATATTTCTATTCTGCTTCCCCAGATTGATTTGTTATTGGTGCCGACTGCTGAGAAAGTCATTACAGGATTATTATAGATCGATTCATCACTTTGTCTAAAAAATACACCGTTATAGGTAACTCCATCATCACCATCAATGGTAACAGTCATATGATAGGTACCCTCTGTCGTGCTCCAAGTACCTGTAATATCACCTGTTATGGTATGATCGGCATTTAACTTTACAATTTGGGTATTCAGCATCTCACTTGTACTGTTAAGACCATGATTTATGAATTCATAATAGCCGGTTATCTCTTCCGTTGCATAGCCGTAAATTGAAATATCATCACCACTATATTCATAAGGTGCAACCACAGGCCATCCATCAGAATTATTAAACATTTGATGAACTCTTACCTGATGGGTCTCCGTTCCATCATTAAATCTTGTATGATAGACCAGATACATCTGACCATCATCATCGACAAAAGCTGAATTGT
>JAFACO010000076.1 GCA_023425485.1 Bacillota bacterium | reverse complement strand
GTATAGATATAGTCCGTCATATAGACAGAAGCTTGACTACTTTTATGTGAATATAATTCATAGAACATATCTGAATTTATCTCCATAAAATGCAAAGTGCTTAAATTAAAGTCATCAATTACTTTTATATCCCTAGTGTAAGTATCTTCAAAAAGATACGCTGTGAGAAGTGCTTCTCCGACTGCCTTTGAATTAATACTTAAATACTTACTTGATAATCTAACTTCGCCATAGTTCAAGTCATCGCCAATCACCGGTATCATGGAGATACGATCAGTATATTCGTCGGTAAGAACGTTCTTAGATACAGCTAGATTGTACGAATCCCCATACATGGTTAAGGATAGCATCTGACTAAGTTCTTCCGAGAAATACGCTTGATCTTGCTCCTCCTTTAGAATACCTACGACTATAACCTCTGTACTATAATACTGATCATGCTTCCAGGAATTCTGACTTTCAAAATAACAAAGGAACTCACTTCCCAGAAGGCTTTCATCACCATATAGGACTATCTCATTTCTTTCCTTGGGAAGCCTACCACTACTTAAATCTTCTGCAGATATACAACTTGTTGATCTTATAAAATGACTCCAGTTCTTTGGACTAAAATATCTTAGGCGCTCTTCCTGCTCTGGGTCGTCACTAGACTCATAGTTATAAATATAATCTGTGCCTTGCATAAGAAAATAGTTAATATCGTTGGCGTAATCGTATTTATCCGCTGTCACCACATGATTAATTCGATTAAAGTTATTCATATCTACTTGTGTTATTTCACTACCATCGGGTTTCTTAACAACAATCCTCGTATTATCCCCATTGACAAAGATCTCTTGATTATATTCCTTGGCAAAGGTATCATCCCAGTTTGCATAGATTTCACCCAGGAACAAAAAGCTTATGGTAGCTGTTAATAATAAAATCAAAAGATAATATAATACCCGTCCTGGTTGTGTGATTATGTTCATCCATGAAAATCTTGCTGCAATTATACTTCTGGACCTTGGCTTCCTTAAGGAGTTTGTAGTATTCTTCTTTTTTACATCCTCTTCTAAGGTCACTTGTTCCTCTATATTTTGTAAGATGGTATCCGATACTACCTCACCATCGTGTATCCTGATTTTTCTAGTGGCATAGGGTTGTGCTTCCTCATAATTATGTGTGACTGTGATAATTAGCTTATCCTTTGATAACTCGCTAAGCAGCTGCATAATTTGCTTACCATTCTCGCTATCCAGATTACCTGTTGGCTCATCTGCAATGATAATATCTGTGTTCTTGGCTAAGGCTCTGGCAATGGAAAGCCTTTGCTTCTGACCGCTGGAAAGTCTTAATGCCTTCTGATTCATCTGCTTCTCCAGCCCAACCTTTTTGATTAAGTCAACAGCAGTCTTTTTAGCTTCCTTTAACTGATATCCCTGAAGTAGTAACGCACTTTCCACATTAGCCAATACACTATATTGCTCGATCAAATTATAATTTTGAAACACAAATCCAATTTTATTTTTACGGTATTTTTCCCAGTCAGAGGCATCATAATCAGAAGTAATATTGCCATCAATGTATAATTCTCCGTCATCATAGGTATCAAGACCACTGATTATGTTCAGTAGAGTTGATTTTCCACTGCCGCTTTCCCCTGTAATAACGACAAATTCCCCAATATTAAATTCCAGCTTCACTTTGCGCAATGCAGGTGTTACTGCATTCGAAGAGTAATAATACTTGGATACATTTTCAAGCTTAATTCTCATATAGAAAAACCTTTCTTTTTACAACTACTTATCCCAATGGCAGTTGCAAAACTATATCATCATATGAATTATATTTTTATAATAATATATATTGTTACTTTTTAGTTAAGTTCAGCGTTTAACCTGTCTCATTAATTATACTTATTATTCCATATGCACACCCATTTCTTAACCTTAATAAGTATACAAAAAACATGGATATATTTTACCTGTTTCAATTTTTATTCCTAATTTATAAAAAGTTAATGCATTTCTTTAAAATGACATGCAATTATCCCTAAATATATGGGTATAAGTGTAGCATATTTTCTCGATTTATCAAGTTATTTAAACTTAATTCCTTTCTTATAAATTCATTAGAATTTTCAAAATAACTTTTCTATCTTAATATTAAGTGCTATAATCTTCCTATTCGCAGTAATTTATTCCTAGATTTACCATGCCTGCGTGTAAACAAGTTGAAACACTAAGTCGTTTCACTTGACATGAATAAAATTGAACATATCAATGTGATATGAGACAAGAAAGAGGGAAGTTATGTCATTAATTGTTAATCATTTATCAAAAAGCTATGGATCAAAGCTGGTCGTTGATAACTTAAGCTTTGAGATTACTAATCCAGGCGTTTATGCCCTTCTTGGAACAAATGGAGCAGGAAAAACTACCTCCATCCGGATTATTTTAGGAATGCTTGCAAAAGATGGCGGTGAAGTACTTTGGAAAAACAAACCACTGGATGCTGTCAATACAAATATTGGATATCTTGCGGAGGAACGAGGCTTATACCCTAAGTATTCCTTATTAGACCAGCTGCTTTATTTTGCCAAATTACGTAATGTAAACAGATCCACAGCAATGGATCGCATTCATTATTGGTCTGACCGTTTGCAGGTGAATGAATATGTATTTCCTCCAAAGGTAAAAGGAAAGACCTCAAAAGCAAACCGCGCCGATCAGTTGTCAAAGGGTAATCAGCAGAAAATCCAGTTGATGGCAGCTTTAATTTCAGATCCAGAGCTGCTTATTCTAGATGAACCACTTAGTGGACTTGATCCTGTTAATACCGATTTATTTAAATCTATTATTAAGGAAGAAATCTCAAAGAATAAGTATTTAATCATGTCCAGCCATCAAATGCCCGTAATTGAAGAATTTTGCAGTGATATCACCATTATGAATCGTGGAAAGACAGCACTGCATGGAAAT
>JAFACO010000067.1 GCA_023425485.1 Bacillota bacterium | reverse complement strand
CCTGTAAAACGGTTGGCTTGTTCAGCTAGTTTTCTTATCTCATCTGCAACCACAGAGAAACCTTTGCCAGCCTCACCGGCTCTTGCCGCTTCAATGGCAGCATTTAAAGCTAATAGATTTGTTTGGCTAGCAATACTTAATATCATTTGACTGGATTTATCAATTTTACTTGCACTTTCATTGGTCTCCAAGATACTATTTCTAACGTTATTTGCTGCATGATTGGTCTGTGCAGTCTTTTTAACCAGAACATTTAAGATATCAAAACCATCATTCTTTAACCGTTCAACTTCATTTGTCAGGCTATTTAATTGGACAATTAATGTTTGCTCATTGGAAATTAAGTTACCCAACAGCTCGATTTCATAGGCACCCTTTTCTGTATCGTTTGCCTGATCCCCTGCTCCAACGGCTATATCCTGTACGGCTCCGGCTACTTCGTTGGCTGAAACAACTGTCTGCTGGCTCGTAGCTGTTAGCTCTTCAGAGGAGGCAGCAATATGTTCTGCTGACTGCGCAATATTTTCTACAAGGGTTCTTAGGTTTCTTTGCAATGAAAGGGTCGCATTGGCCATAACACCTATTTCATCTGTTTGCTTTGTATATTTATCTACCTTACTATTTTCTGATGTTAAGTCATATTGAGATATTTTATTTAAAATTGAAACCGAGTTAGTAATTGGTTTAGAGATAGATTTTCCAAGATAAATTGCTATTCCAATACCTGCTGCAATAAATAGGAAGGAAAAAGTGATTAACAGTCCTGCCATCTTATCAACGCCTTCAGTTATTTGACTCTTGGGGGCACCCAGTCCTAAAATCCAGTCTGTACCCGGAATAGTAACCAGATAAGCAACTTTATTTATTTTGTCCAGCTTATAATTAACGATTCCTTGATTGCCAATGCCCAGTTTCTCTAATTGGACACCAAAATCTTTAAAATATCCATTATCGTCTATGTCTTTTATTACATTTCTTTGGTCCGTAACATATTCTTTCACACCATGAGCATAAAAGGTTCCATCATTGCCAATTACAAATGCATTTCCATTATCGCCAAAGGTCATTTGCTCAATAATTTCATTGAGAGCCGAACCATCTCTTCTCCCAATCAGAGCACCAGTAATACTATCCTTTGTTTTTATTGGAACAGCATACATAATTACAGTACCATGGGTAACCTTACTGATTATAACATCAGAAAAGCATTTCTCACCCTTCAAAGCCTTTTGCACATATTCTCGGTCACTAAGATCTGCTTCCTCACCACCGATTGCATACGTTGCTTTTCCTTTTAGATCTACCACAGCCATATCAAGATAACCCAGGCTTTCTGATTCCTTTGCCAAAATGGTGAGCATTTGATCTAGAGGCAGTTCACTAATTCTGTTTGTTATTTGCTCCAAAACACTTGTACGAATCTGTAATCTAGAATCAATATTATTTGCTCCTTGCTTTGCTGTTTCTTCCAGTCCGTTGATTGCTTCCTTATACGCAGTATTATAGCCTAATACCAAAGAGATTGTACCCAATCCTCCTGCTACGATAAGCACTAGCACTCCCACAAATAAGGCGATTTTGTTTGATAATTTCATTTCCGTTGTCTCCTTTGACACCTTTTCTTTTCAAGTTACGTATTTCTTTTTGCACTCAACTACCTGCAAAGCTCATCCTGGATGTATATATTAAATTGTATATAAGTTCTGATAGATTAGCGGCCTGCAAAAGCTTTTAAGAGTTTACAATACTTTTATATATAAATCAACTGGTAGGACCAGTATGCTTATAAAAATATGAAATTTACTATATTCATAGTCTTAAAGACCTAAATTAACAAGATATCTACCAATGTTAATATGAATTTAAGTGTCTAAAATAAAGAACTGATATATTAAAAGGACTATTACCGAGTTTATAGGAACTGCCGTATTGATACTTTTTATTCCACAGGGTATAGTAAAAATAACGCAGCTTAAGTAGTTATCAAAGGTTGTACACAAAATGCAAAGCAACGGACTCTTTGAACTGATATCATAGCGATATGATTGCAAGAACATTTCTGTAAATGATTTTGTAATCATATGGAAATTAACAAATAGAAAGGAAGAACATGTATGAACTGTTTTGATGAAATTGAGAAGGTCATTGACTATATAGAGAGTAATCTTAATTGTGTAGATATTGGAAATATCTCGAAGCTCACAGGAGTTCCGGGTGGGTTGTATCAACGGATTTTTTCTTATGTGTGTGGCATATCGATTTCTGAATATGTGAGAAGACGTAAGCTTTCAGAGGCTGCACGCGGGGTTCTTCAAAAAGAGGGGAGTATTATCGATATAGCGATAAGATATGGCTATGAAAATCATCCTGCATTCTCAAGAGCTTTTAAAGAACAGTTTGGAGTGCCTCCAACAAGCCTTACCGGTGACATCTATCATTCAAAGTTCTATCAGCGTTTTTCCTTTCAAAACGAAGATACCTATTATGTTATGAAAGGGAGAAGGATTATGGCAGATATCGTTAGAATTGAATATGTGGAAATGGCAGAGACCTTATTAATTGGTATTTCAAAGAAAAACACCGGTTTTGCCAATCATGAACTATGGCAGAAATACTTTGAAGAGGGTCATTCTGAACGACTAGGAGAGTTGGAGCAGCATCAGAGTGAAGATATGAAAGAGGATTACATCGGTTTAGGATATGCCTCAGAGTTCGTTGACGAGAAAAGCCTTGGTAATGAATATGTGATCGGTAGGTATTTTAAACCAGGTACCAAAGTTCCAGAAAATATGATTGGAAAAGTAATACCGCGGGGAATTGTAGCAAAGGCACAGATAAAAGGTAAAAATCTAGAGGATATAATAAATAGTGCCTACATTTTAATCAATGATATGGCAGCAAAGAATGGATATCGTTTGGACTATCAAAATTTTTACTGGTCAGAAGTATACACCTGCGAGAGATATTGCAAACCTGCAGAGAAG
>JAFACO010000503.1 GCA_023425485.1 Bacillota bacterium | reverse complement strand
CTCATGGTTAGTGCTTCTTCTTGATCATGTGTTACATATACAAAAGTAATACCTAGTTTTTTCTGTAAATTCTTTAGTTCTATCTGCATCTCTTTTCTTAGTTTTAAATCTAAGGCCCCAAGAGGTTCATCCAGAAGTAATACTTTTGGATTATTTATTAGTGCTCTTGCTATAGCTACTCGTTGTTTTTGACCGCCGGATAATTGACTTGGATATCGCTTATCATAACCGTTTAATTGAACAAGCTCTAACATTTGCTGCACTCTCGTCTTTATCTCTGCTTTATTCACCTTCTTCATTTTTAAACCATAAGCAATATTATTAAAAATTGTAAGGTGAGGGAAAAGTGCATAGCTTTGAAAGACGGTGTTTACATTTCGTTCAAAAGGTTCCTTAGCCTCCACGTTCTCTCCTTCAACCACAATCTCACCACTGGTTGGTATCTCGAAACCACCTATCATTCTTAAGATTGTTGTCTTTCCGCAACCGGAAGGTCCAAGCATTGTTAAAAATTCTCCCTCGTAAATTGTTAGGTTTAAATCATGTACTACATGATTATCCGCATATACTTTGTTCACATTCTTTATTTCAACAATTGCTTTTCTTTCTTCATTCATCCTTATCGCTCCATCTCCTATTACTGAATTAAGTGTTTTACTCTGATTCTTTCAATAATGCAGAAAAATGCTGACTTATAAAAGTCAGCATCTTTGCAAATAAGATTATTTATTAAATTGCATCATTTCCACGTTCACCGGTACGAATTCTCATGACATCTTCTACATTCTTAATTATGACCTTACCATCTCCCACCATGCCGGTTGCCACCCTCTCACGAATATCCAATAAAATGTCTTCCACTAGTTCGTCTTTTACAACAGCCTCTACCTTGATTTTAGGTATTAAGTTAATATTAGTTCTAAGCCCTTTAAATTCAACTGAGTGAGTATCTCCCATTTGAATACCACAACCCATAATACTCATAACTGACATTCCACCACAGCCATGTTTTTGCAATATTTCTTTTACGACTTCCAATTTCTCAGGTTTAATATACATTGTAATTTCTTTCATGTAATCCTCCTTACGAAAATACACAAAAAGCGCTTAAGAGTATTTGCTCTTAAACGCCTTTGTTTTATGTTTTATTATGAAATTTTTACTAACTTTACTAAATTAAAACGAATTATAACAGTACCAAGTAGTAATGTCAATAGCTAATTATGAGTTAAAATTATCGTATTATAACCAGCATATTTTAAATCCCGCTCATAATAGGCTGTTTCGTCTAGATTTGTAAAGACCTCACTGTGTAAGTCGAAGGTCTCTCCAATTTTACTAATTACAGTTATTAAACCAACTTTTGATAAATGATATTGCATGTTAACAGCTTCTTCGTGTTGCCGGAATCGCGCAATTAATACTTTATACTTCCCATCTGTATTAAATGCCTGGGTTTGCAATTGAAAGGTTTTTTTAATTCCTTCAACAGTTGCATTAACCGTCTCTTCATAGTTTTCCTCTGTAGATGTTCCTTGTATATAAGGATATACCCCTGCTATTAGGAGTACCCTTGGTACATTGAAATTGGCATATTCTGAAACGTCCCCTCCGGAAGTAATGACCCCTTTATTGCTGTATCCAACGGTTCCTAGTTCATTTATAATATTATGAGCTGCTGTTGATGCCAGATCATTTGGTTCATATAATATTGCTTCTGCACCAGGCACACCCTTTTGATTAAGAATAGTACTCCTATGAATAGAAAGCATTAAATCAGCACCCGATTCATTGACAATATTTCTACGCTCATCATTTAAGACATCAGAATCATTTGCCCGTGTATAGATTACATCAAAGTTATTTTCAATTAATTTATCTCCAACATCCTTGACAAAAGTCAAATTTCTGTCTTTTTCATATGCTCCTTCATAAGTTTCACCAAGATCTGCGCCACCATGACCGGGGTCGAGTATAACCTTAATCTTTCTATTCTCCAGTTGCAGTTGCTTAAGGTCTTTACAGCCACACCCATGCTTGTCGTTATTCACCATATTCACTTCTCCAGATCATAGAAGTCATATTACTATAATATATGTGGGATAATAGAATTTGAAACCTGTCTAAAGATAAAGTGGCGGTAAACCTGACTTTCAACTAGGTAGGTGAGCATGGCCAAAAAACAGCAACCAAGGTGAAAATCCTTTGGTTGCCGTAATTGTATATCTTTTATTCAAATGCTTGTGCTAAATCCTCTAAAATATCATCAATATGCTCTGTACCGATGGAAAGACGTATAGAATTTGGCTTAATGCCGGAAGCTTCTAATTCTTCTGCATTCATTTGCGAATGTGTTGTACTTGCCGGATGAATCACTAAGGATTTTACATCGGCTACATTCGCTAACAAGGAGAAAATCTTTAGCTTATCAATAAAGTTCTTTGCAACTGTCGCATCTCCTTTTATTTCAAAGGTAAAGATGGAACTTCCACCGTTGGGGAAATATCTTTCATAAAGTTCGTGATACGGATTATCTGCCAGTACAGGATGGTTTACTTTTTCTACCTGTGGATGATTTTGAAGGAATTCAACAACCTTTAAGGAATTCGAAACATGGCGTTCCACACGAAGAGAAAGTGTTTCAAGTCCTTGTAAAAACAGGAAGGAATGGAAGGGGCTGATGGTGGAACCAGTATCTCTCATTAAAGTTACACGAATTTTAATGATATAAGCTAAGGCACCAACAGCTTTTGTAAACTGTACTCCGTGATAGCTGTCGTTTGGCTCAGTTAGTGATGGGAACTTACCGGAACCCTCCCAATCAAACTTACCACTATCAATAATAACACCACCAATGGAGGTTCCATGACCGCCAATAAACTTGGTTGCTGAATGAATTACCACATCTGCACCGTATTCAATCGGACGAAGTAAATAAGGGGTTGCAAAGGTATTATCCACAATCAAAGGAATTTTGTTGTTGTGTGCAATTGCAGCTACCTTCTCAATGTCTATGATGTTTGAGTTTGGATTACCTAAACTTTCTATAAAAATAGCTTTTGTGTTTGGCTTAATTGCTTTTTCAAAGTTAGAAAGATCATCTGGGTCAACAAAGGTTGTTGTGATGCCAAAGTCAGGTAACGTATGTGCAAACAGGTTATAAGTTCCGCCATATATTGTCTGTGCAGATACAATATGGTCGCCTGCGTGTGCAATATTTTGGATTGCATATGTAACAGCTGCGGAGCCGGAGGAGGTTGCAAGGGCTGCAACGCCGCCTTCGAGAGCTGCAATTCTTTGTTCAAAAACATCGGAGGTAGGGTTCATTAATCTAGTATAAATATTACCACCTTCACTTAGATTAAATCTACCTGCTGCTTGTGCGCAGTTGTCAAAAACATAGGAAGTGGTTTGATAAATTGGGACACATCGTGCACCTGTAGCACTATCTGGATTTTCCTGTCCTGCATGTAACTGCAAAGTTTCAAAACGTAATTTCTTTTCTACTGACATATCATTTCCTCCTTTATATAATTCATTTTTGCCAAACATATTATGCATATATTTCATATTTATTTACTATGATAAAATTATCATATAAAACCAAATTTTGTTTGTCAAGTGGTTTGTAAAAGTTTTGCTTTAATTATATTTTTTATATTTAAGGATATGCCTGCTTAAGCATTTTCATGAAGCTTAAGCAGGCATATTAAGTGTCCGTAGTCATAACTTTGTAACTTGGCTTTTTTAATTATTAAGTCTCATATATTTCGGTGTCTATTATTTCTTCGTTTATCTGCTTATCTTTTTTCTTGATTTTTAAGAAACTAAATTTGGTTTCTGATAAAATTACAGCAATAAAGATAAGAGAAAAACCGATTAATAATCGGGCTGTAACTTTTTCGTGATAGAATATAACGGAGAATAAAACTCCAAAAACAGCTTCTAGGCTTAGAATAATGGAAGCTGCAGAAGGATTCGTGTACTTTTGACCGACATTTTGCAATAAGATTGCTACTGCTGTTGCAAATACAGCCAAATACAATAGAGAGCTTATACTACCTGCTGTCCATACAGTAGGAGCATCCTCGAATAAAAAGGTAACGATCCAGGAAAAAACTCCAGCAAAGGCAAATTGTAAAATTGTAAGAACAATTGGGTCTCTATCTCTTCCTAGTTTAGCGATTGAAACCACATGCAAGGCATAAAAGATTCCTGAAATAAGAGTCAGAGAATCCCCCATTCGAATGGAGAAACCACCCTCCAAAGAGACAAATCCTATACCTGCAATGGTAATAAAGGCTGCTGCGATTTGGTGAATGTTTGGTTTTTTCTTGTCAACTGCCCAGAAAAAGAAGGGTACTAATACGCAATAAACCGCTGTTAAAAAAGCATTTTTACCAGGCGTGGTATCTGTGATACCTATGGTTTGTAAGCTATACCCAAGAAAGAGGCAGGCACCAATACATATTCCCCTAAGAAGATAATCCTTATTAATTACCAATAAACGTTTATAAAAAATCACTGCTAATAAAACAGCACCAATTGTAAAGCGAAATGCTAATAACATATGCGGCTGCATAACGTCCATTGAATTTTTAACAATTAAAAAAGAGGATCCCCAAATAATTGCTGCTATAAACAGTGAAATCTTTGCAAGATTACTTTTGGTTGAATACTTCAACTTGTACCTCCGTGTAAACACTGACCAATGTATATTTATACAAATAAAAGTATTTTAATCAGCTTTGCCCATTCTATCATAGAATATCTAATCTATCAATCCCCTATCTTCGAAAACCATTACGATTTCTCATATTATTCATGGATGGATAAGGAGTGAATTCAGGTTCGGTTTTCTTGTTGGTAATTTCCTGACTTGATTGCTGAAAGCACAGGAACCAATCCAGGGAGTACATATTCTCGTTAATCTTTTCAATACGTTCCGTTGCAGCATTGCAGGTTCCAGGTGGTGGTAATATTACATCTTCACCGGGATTCCAATTGGCTGGCGTGACCACCTTTTCAACATCAGTTTTTTGAAGCGCAGTAACCATACGTTTTATTTCCTGAATATTGCGTCCTATTTCCGTTGGATAAAAAAGCACTGCTCTTATGATTCCTTCTGGGTCTATAATATAAACCGCTCGAACTGCTTGTGTCTTACAGAGGTTAGGATGAATCATGCCATATTTAGAGGCAATCTCCATTGTTATGTCCGAAATTACCGGAAATGTAATTTCCTGATGCTTCATATCCTTCCAGGATAGTTCTTTAATTTTTCGTAACCATGCAATGTGGGAATAATGGGAGTCAATCGACAAACCGATTAATTTAGTTCCCAATTCTTTAAACTCAGCTGCCATGGCTGCAAAGGTCATAAATTCAGTCGTGCATACTGGGGTAAAGTCTGATTGATAACTAAATAAGACTACCCAACTTCCACGATAATCCTTTGGAAAATGTATATCCCCTTGGGTGGTTACTGCGTGAAATTCGGGTGCGGTATCTCCTATCATTGGGATGCCGGATAACTTAGGCTCTTCCATAAATAATCCCTTTCCTATCTTCTTTCCATATAAACTTATGTGAGTTTATACAAAGTGCTACTATAGAAAAGGGATTTAATAATTAATTTTCTGCTACAATACTGCCTTCGGTTCCAATTGT
Source organism: Bacillota bacterium (assembly GCA_023425485.1). Taxonomy (GTDB): domain Bacteria; phylum Bacillota; class Clostridia; order Lachnospirales; family Lachnospiraceae; genus Mobilitalea. Next base: position 703 of record JAFACO010000503.1, on the reverse strand, counting down.
TATTACCTTCCAAGGTATAATCTGACCACTATTAATCATTGCCGTCTTTACTGCCTGAACGATACCACCACAGCAAGGAACTTCCATACGAATTACAGTGACACTCTTAATGTTGTTGGCGCTAAGAATTTGAGTAAGTTTTACGGAATAATCTACCTCATCCAATTTAGGACATCCGATTAACGTGATTTTATTTTTCATAAACTGATGGAAATTGCCATGTGCATAGGCAGTACAATCCGCTGCAATTAAAAGTTCTGCTTGATTAAAATATGGCGCATTCGGTGGAACCAACTGTATTTGAACCGGCCATTGGCGAAGCTGCGAAGCTGCTTCCACAGGAGCTGGAGCAACTGGTGCTGTGGGAGCTGCTGATTGCTCATTTTGTCTTGAAAGATTCATAACTCTAGAACCCGGACATCCTCCAAAAGGTGGCATTGGCTGCTTTGGTGAAGGTGCTTTCTCTGCTTTTGCTGCTTGTTCTTGAATTTCTTTTAATCTTTTGCTCTCGGCAATATTGCGATTTACTTCTTCTTCGTTATATTCTAAGGCTTCCCTCTCTTCAAAGGTAATTGCATTGGTTGGACAAACAGGAAGACAATTGCCAAGCCCATCACAATAATCGTCTCGTAATAACTTTGCTTTACCATTTACAATTCCTATTGCTGATTCGTGGCAGGCATTCACACATAAGGCACAACCA
>JAFACO010000497.1 GCA_023425485.1 Bacillota bacterium | reverse complement strand
AATGACCACGCAGCCAAACAATAACTTCTTAAAGGGAAAATCAAATCTTGCAAAACCGTAACCTACCATGGAACAGACAAAAATCTGTAATGCCATTAGGGATAAGGAATATAGCAGGTTCTTTGCTATGGTCGGAAAGTAATTCAAAGCCTCAATTACAATTTGAAATCTTTCAAGTGTCGGGAACTGTGGCAGTACATACACCATAGGATTGTAGGCATCCCGATCGGAAGAAATGGAACTTACAATCATACCTATGATGGGAGAAAGAATGACATAGCTTACTCCAACCAATATGACCACCTTTAGTAAGGCAATTACCAACTTATTTATTTTGCTTAAAAGTATTTTGCCCTGATACTTATCCTGGCTTATGGCTTTCATCTTTGTGAGACTATTTTTTACAGTTACATTTTTTATCATCGTTAATCTCCATTATGGCGTTATGCGCCATCTCAAAATATGAGGAATAGATTGCAAAGTGAGCTCTTAATTGTAGTAGAAGGTTCGTTTCTGTATCAGTCCACATATCAATACAAGAATCAAACAGGTTACTATTGTCGACACCAAACTGAACACACTGCTTAGACCATAATTAAAATCAGTAAATGCCGTTTTATATGCCAGATCTACTACTTCGCTTTCTGTGAAACTATCTACAATCGTATACACCACATTTGTTATAATATGAGGCATCACCATTGGAAAGGTTACCTTCCAAAAGGTTTCATAACCAGTAGCGCCTTCCATCTTTGATACCTCGTACATGGATCCAGGTATAGACTGCAATGCCGCTATAAATATAATGATTTGGACACCTGAGGCAGCAATAATGTCGTTGATACGCGCAACTGCTAAAATTGTATAATCCAGAAAGGACATTGGAATACCCAGGTTAATAAACATATCAATTAAAGAATCTATGTTCATACCGATGGAGCTTCCTACTGGGGTTGTTAACATTTCGGCTGCTTGAGAGGAAATCCCTCCCTGCATCATCTGTGCAGAAAGATCCATAGCCGCTGTAATTGCCCCTGAATTCATAATAATTGGTACAAAGAAGATTGCTCTTACAAGGGTTCTGCCCTTGAATTTTTTATTAAGAAGGATTGCCATAAACAAGCTGAAAAATATGATTAAGGGTACATCTATCATGTCAATTATGGAGGTTGTTAATATCTGTTTGAAGGAACCATGCACTTGAAAGGCATATCGAAAATTCTCAAAGCCAACGTTTGTAAGTTTATAACCCCCATTCACTGTATCCATGCTTAATTCCGAAAGTGCAAAGTGTCCCGCCATAACTATTGATTTTACATAAAATACCAGGAAACCTATGAACCAGGGTAGAATGAACAGATACCCTGTCATTTTTCGTTTTTGGAGAAGAGTCATTTTTTTCTTACTTTTCATTCCATCCCCTCCATTCGATAACTTGCTTCTGGTATTTCATACCCATCCGCCATTTGTGCCTCTCCACTATAGTTAACATAGATAACAACGCCATTGTCGTACGTAACTTTTCTTACATCGTTATCCAGAATTTCATGATTGATAATACTAGCACCTGTTACATGCTTTAACGCTCCATTTACCTGCTGATAAATATCAATTGCTTCTTGCTTCCAAACATCATAGGTAGTTGCATAATAACGGCTTAATCCTGTGTTCTTCATTTTACTGGATTCCTTCCAGGTAAACACATAATGAGGAGCTGCACCACTCTCAATCATTTGTAGCACGGTTTCTGTCATATCCTTCTTGTCATCATAATTTAATAAATCTGTGGAGTAGGGTATGGAGCCGTGAATTATCATCTCATAGAGTGGAATACGTTCATCCACAATCGGGAATTTATTATCCTGGGTAGGAACATTGATAATATCTGTGCTGTAAGCAAAACTATAGGCATTTGCTCCATTTGTCATAAGCTTCTTGCCTGTACCTTCCAGTACCTCTAACTGACCAAGCACCACATTAAGTGCTTCCTCTCGATCAATGATATTCGTACGTTTCTTATCAGAATAAACAAAGTTACCTAAATCTCTTAAAGAAATACCGTTAATATCGTACTTTTGAATCTTTTTTGCAAATTTGCTTACATACCTCGGCAAAAACTTTGGCGAAAGCAAATCATACATAGTCTCCATATAGCCAAGACCTGAAGTACTTCTTAAGGTAGCGGGATTCACCTGTCCCATTGCCACAACATAACCTGCTCCATAATACTTGGAGGACTCGGCATTGTAATTATAATCACTAGCTGCAAAGGAAATCTGCTGAAACGCTACATCTGCATATAATCTCCCCCCGTTTTTTGCAAGGGCATCATTTAATTCCTCCAAGCCAGATTTTCCACCCAGTTTTTTGGTAACCTTGATTTTATCCACTGTATTATGGTAGTAGCCTCCATTAAACCAGCCCTGTAAGTTCATAACCTGATTGGTAATTCCTTGGGCTTTTAAATCCTCTGACATCTGTGCTGCCTCGTCAAAGGACGTCATAGAAAATGTATGTAAGTATTGCATACCAAGAATATGGGAGGTCTCTTTCACACCACTGATAACATCATAGTAGAAAGGAATATCCTCAGTTTGTTCTGCTTGAGTAAGGATTCCCTCTGACACCAACCTCTCTCTGTAATAATTGGCCAGTCCTGCATACTCCTTATATTCTTCAGTTAAGAAGGTATACTTTACTTCAAGGTTTGCATCATACATATTTGGTTCCAGAACATATATGTCAGCAGTACTATCACCAAACATCCTTAGATTATCTGCTATACGAAGTACAAAGGTTGGATAAATGTAGTTATAATCGTTATACACACCTGAAATTCCTGCAGTAATTAAAGACAAACTAGCACCACCTTCGATGGTAGCAAGAATGGAGGACTTCTCTCTGCAGATACCGTATAACGGCAGCTTGGCACTGATGGTATTCTCTGTGGTGGTATAGTTTGCTGCCAACGCATCAATATCATAGATATATTGGGCATAGGATGGCGCTTTTACTTTACCATTATTAAAGTTGATCAGAGAACCGGAGCCATTTGGTACAACCATATATCCATTTTCCGTTGCATCTGCTGCTCCCATATAGCGCAATAATTGAATACGATAGATAAAACCGCCACCGTATTCTTCAATCCCGGATACCGGAATTGATACATTTAGCCCATCCTCATCAAGCCTATATTCCAGAGGGATTTGAAAGGAAATGGGAACTGCCACTTCTACCCCTGCAAGATCCATCTGCTCCTGGTATTCTTCATCCGTCCATCCAATATTCACTAACCATTCCAGAATCTTTTTAATGGTCTTTGGATTTTTCTGTACAATACCATTAAGCTCTAACATATCATTGACTTTGGTACTGGTTATATAATATCTTTTAAAAGAAATTCCGTCCTTTTCAGATAGCTTTTTGCAAATTTCCTCTAATTTTTCTTCTGTAAGATAAATAGGTATATTACCAGTTTTACTGGTCTCAAAATCTCCGAGTCTGTAAATATACCTGATTCCACCCTCTATACTCTCAGCTGTTACCTGACCTTTTTGAACCGCCATGCTGTAAGAATCATAGGTTCCTGATTTTACTTCTTTGTTATAGTAATTTACGATAAATTGAGATTTCAGATAATTCATATTCGTAGCATTTGCCATACTATCCTCATCTGCATTGATGGGATTCGAATAAGTTATCTCACCATTTCTCTTATCATAAACTGCCACCGTAGCGGTAGCTGTATCGGTATAAAGCTTTAGATATTCATTTTCACTCACCAGCTCCATGCCATCCACATTTGACTTTGTTTCCTTTGCCGGATGATACTCACTGCCTTCTTCGTAGTCATAACTTGTTAAATATTCCTTGTACTTGTTATAGGACAGATAATGTATGTAGTAATAAGCTAGATAAATTGCGCCTATTACAATACCTATACATAAGCTTCCAAGCACAATCTTTTTTGTCAGACTAAGGGGCAACCGGTTCTTCTTTTCCTTCAAAGACTTCATGTTTTCGCCTCCTAAGTTCTAAAAATAATCTCTGTATAGATACTCTTAAAAAATGTAACGACCAGACCAAAAAGATTTGATAAAAGCAATAACAGGAAAATAATAATCAGCATTGCTATAAAGGTAAGCAACAGGGTACCCAAAGTTTTACCCAAGGTATAATTATGTACCTGCATTATGCCAATTAAGATCATTATAACTCCATACAGAATACCGACACCTATCAGCAACACATAAAAAGCCTGTTCTCCATCTGCTATAAAGTTACTGATTAACGTGCCTGCTGCAAAAACTATCGTGATTGGTATCGTGCCATAGCCCACTGCAATTGCGATGTCTTTCATTCTGCCTTCACCACTCATTAAACAAGTCACTGACCAGTTGCTTACACAGATTAACAGATAGAAAGCTAACACACCTATAAGTTCGTAATAACTGTCAACACCTCTCGGATCAGTATCATTTACAATAAAGCTGGCGAGTAGCCGGTTTGCGGTAAAGCAAAAGGAAAAAATCATAACCATCAGAATTGCAAGGGGAACACTGCCTTTCTCCCCATGGCGTATCCAATAATAGCCGTCCATAGGGTGAGAAATGGTGTAAAACATATAATTCCATTTTTCTTTCGAAAAATATCTTTTTAGAAATCCTTTAACCATTCCTGCTTCCCCTTTTCTTTCTATTTCTTATAACTCTTGCTGCTTGCAGGACTACGATAAGAATAGCAATTCCTGTTAAAGAATAACTTGCGTTCTCAGTCATAACACTATTTCTATAACGCTTATAGGCGACGGAATAGTAATCACGATTCATTCCCAGTTCCAGGTACTTCATCGCCAGCTTATAGTCCCCTGCTGTCAAATATGCTTTCCCAATCCCTGTATTCGCAAGTTCGTTATTTTCATCCAATTCCAGAACCCTACTCCACAAAGGCACTGCCTCTGCTTCATCACCATCATATCTAAGTGCCACCGCTTCGTTAATCAATTCTCCATATTCTGTTACTTCAAAACATATAAGTTCTCCACGATTGGCATCTAAAACTGCTAACCTTCCGCCAATATCTTCAATTGCCACGGGTATTGAAAAAGTTCCCTCTTGAGTTCCCAATCCCCCAAATATGTAGAGAAGATTACCTTCATGGTCATAGGTGAAAATTCGGCCTCTTTTACGATCCAAACAGGAATAAATTCCATCTGCACGGTAAACCACATCGGTAAACTGGGAAGGCCCTGAATAATCTGTACCTCCATTGGTCCAAATATCTCCACCTACATTAGCGTTGGACCCTTTTTTAATAACGTCTTCTCCCTTAGGATTTAGCCTTCTAACACCCTGTACCCCTGTAGAATCAATGTTGGAGGCATACACAAATCCCTTTGGATCGATATCAATACCAGTAAATTCGGTTGGAATAAATAGTTGCTGCTTAGAGCGTTCTTCTTTGTTTGCAAGCCTTTTCCAGAATTTATCCCAAAGACTGATTTCAACCTTGATGGTACCAAAAAAACTAGAAAAATTACCTCCAGTTTCGAATACCATAATGCCTTCAAACATATTTTGTGCGATGACATACATTCTATCTGCATAATCCACTGAAACTTTTAACGGTACAAATACATAGCCTTCTTCTAAACTATCGGATGTTGGATTTTCTACAATCTTAATTAAAGTTCCATCCTGTTCCAAAACGACAATTCGATTATTTTGAGAATCCGCAATATAGATTTGATTTTTTTCTGATACACAAACTCCATAGGGTTGGTTAAAGGTATCTACCTTTCCAGCATTATCAAAATCTTTAATGATGTTTTCAACTTTTTTAAGGTCTTTATCCAATACAACAATACGATTATTTCCCGTATCTGCTACATAGATTTTACCCTCTGTAGTCTGGCAAAGATCCTGTGGTGTGACAAAACTCCCAATATTCTCTCCCTTAAAGCTTAAGTCTTCCCCACGTATCGTAACCGAAGGAATATAAGCGGCAGGTGTAAAATGAACATATTCCCGATAGTCATAATTATAAGTATCATAGGGAAGCTTTGCTGCCTTTACTTCTTCTCCGGTGAAAAGCATCAGTAGGATTGC
>JAFACO010000483.1 GCA_023425485.1 Bacillota bacterium | reverse complement strand
CACTTACGCCACGCTATATTTAATAAGTGATACTACTAACGGGTTCTATATAAAGTAACTTAGATATTTATCACTTGCTCCAAATACTCCTCGTTAATGATCTGTATCATATTAGAGGCATTTACATGATAAATCCTATCGCACATAGTCCATACACTATTCCTATGCGTTGTTAGAATACAGCTGCAATTTTTATTAAAGTTAAGGATTCCTTGAAGGACTCGTTTTTCTGTCTCTGGATCAAGAGCAGAAGTTGCCTCATCTAAAAGTAGTATGGGTGCTTTTCGTAACAAAGCACGTGCAATAGAAATTCTCTGAGCCTGACCTTCTGACAAGCCTCCTCCGCCTTCTAACAAACAGGTATTTAGCCCATCCGGTAATTCCTTAACAAACTCATAGGCACAAGCAGCCTCTAACGCCTTTATAAGCTCAACTTCCTCTGCCTCCTGTTTCGCTAACCGCAGATTGTCTGCAATTGTCCCACTAAATATCTGATTACCTTGTGGCACATAAGAGAAAAACCGCCGTGTTGAAGCTGAAATTGTGACCTCTAAACCACTTTTGCTTACAATTTTTGCTTCACCCTGGCAAGGCTTTAATAAGCCTAACATAATATTGATTAATGAAGTTTTACCTTCCCCAGACGGTCCTATAATTGCAATTAGCTCATTTGGTGCTGCCTGCATGGAAGCATTCTTTAGCAACATATCCCTGCCCTTATATTGAAAATCAATTTGAGATAACTGTAAGGTAAGCCCATCCCTGCTATTTTTATCAATGATATTTACGGTAGGTAAATCCTTTCCTTCCTCCCTTGGAAGGTCAATAATTGACATAATTCTTCCTGCTGATGTAGCTGCACTAATTGCAGAAGGAACCATCCCCACCAGGGCATTAAACCCACCAGATAAACTACCAGCCAATTGTAAAAACATAGTCATTGTTCCATATGTAATTGCACCACTCCACAATCGATAAACGCCCCAACCATATGTGGCATAAGTCACTAGAATTCCTACTAAGCCTAAAAAAGAGCTTGTATATATGGAGAATTTATTATAATCCAGCATACTGACGGTATACTTCTTCTGCATTCCTAAAAGCTTTTGCAGGAATAAAGGTATTAAATCAAAGCTCTTTATTACTTTAATTTTTTGAAAAGATTCTTCATGAAAGGTTACTACTTCACTGCTAATCTGACGCATTTGCTGATTATAGCCTCTCATTCTTCCAATTAATATTCGGGATAGAAGTAGAGTAACCGGTGCACTAAGTAGCGCAATGAATGCCATCGTTGGGTCATAATACAGAATAATTGCTAAGGTGGCTAAAAAGCGTAAGGCAATTGTAATCAGAGATGGAAACCAACCCAGAACACTACCTGCAACATTATCCACATCCCCATTAAATCGGTTTAATAAATCTCCACTATGAAAAACAGAAACTGATTCCCACTCGGTAAGCATTATTTTGCTGTAAATATCCGATTGAATTTCATTTGTGACTTTTAAATTAATCTTGGTAGAAATTCGATTGGTTACAGCATCTGTTACTATTCCACCAACGGCCATACCTATGATTATTCCAATAATAATTCCAATATTACTGGAATCGTGTCCCGTAACTGCATCAATTAAATACTTAGATGCAATGGACCCTATCAGACCCATTCCTATTCCCAGAACACCAATTAATATGTAATATGCGATTGCCCATTTATACTTTTTCCCATATTGATAGATCCACCCGGTTTCTCGAATCATTTCTCTGACTGTTCCATCCTTTATCTTTTGCCTTATCTTCTTAATGATATATCGCATAAAGACCCCTTTGCATGTTCTTTACTTTTGCATAAAAAAACTAAGCTTAAGGTATCTCTTTTTCTTATGCTTAGTCTTTCGTAAAAAAAATTATGCTAATATTCCATACTCTTTCAAAAGTTTTACTCTTTTATTTCCTATTTTAATGCTTTTTATCAAAAGTTCTTTATCTGTACCGCCCTTATATAACACAAATTTACTCAGACGTAGAATCCAGATAAAGGGCAGTAAATAGGGTCGTTTAAATAGCACTGGATAGCCTTTTATCAGGTTTCGGCATTCTGGAAAAGCTACACGCAGTAACCTAAGCTTATTATGCTTATTCATTGCCGAAGTCGCTATATTCGCACTAAGAGTAAAATCTCTGGATTCATTACCAAAACATCCTCCTTGCAGGATATCCTCTAGTAACGTCTGTACACGATAGCTTTCATAATAAGTATCACCTGAAAATCCCAAATATTGCTTACCGATAAACATCACATCCAGATATAATTTATAGGCTGATACTTCCCGAATTCTATCCTCAACTATTTTCCAGTCAATCTGATTATGGTAAGTCTTGTCGAACATAAACATGTCAATTGCTTGCCTGATACCTATACCCGATAGGGTGAAATGTTTAAAAAAGTGCAAAAATAAATATAAGTAATGATCTGTAGGATTTAACGAATATATAATATGTCCATCAATCTCCATGCTCATATAACTTTCATGTGCACCCTCAAAATAGGTATTCATTTTCTCTCTAACGAAATTTTCTCTACCCATTACACTTAAATGTACTTCAAGTAATAGGTCAATTTCCTGGTTATAGAAGCTAATTTCTTGAATCTGTGATAATAACTTACTTGTTACCTCCAGATGCTCCATCTGAAATCCTTGCTTCATTAATACCTTTTTAATTAATGGAAAGTCTTCTTTTTTTATATAGATATCTTCATCAGAGGAGGGACGATGGTCCGCGTAGGCTCCATATATACTACGGCAAACCAGACCTTTCAAGATCAAAGGTTTTAGTCCTGCATCCACCAATTTGTCATAAACGGATAAAAATGCTCTGGTCCGCTTAGCCTGCCATATAATAAGTCTAGTTGATTGCTCAAAACATTCCTTCTGCAATTCTTGTGGTAAAGGATACAACTCCCCATATCCCACACAGCCTTCATTAAATATTGCGAGAAGATTTTGTTGTTTTGCAATTTCAATTAATTGATACCAATCCGGGTCTAATAAGTTATTGAATTTATTATTTATAGCAAACTGTATAATATGTAAAAAATTATTAATCTGATTACTCATTATCATTCCCCTGAAATCATCTAGTTATTTGATAGGTCTTTCTCTCTATGCTCATCCCCATTATTTTCCAATGACAGAATTATATACTAGCATATAGGCAAATACAACCCTGCAAATAAAAAAAAGAGGTAGATTTGATTTACAAATTCACCTCTTTTTAAACAGCATTTTTTTTAATTTTATGGGATATCTGTTTATATGACAGAATCCTATAATATAATCTACTAGATCAATTTCTTATTATTTTATATTATCCAACATATTTGGATTTAATAAAAGAAATTTATCGTTAAGCCTATCCTAACAGACATTATTTATCAATAATGTTAATCTTATAACAATAAATTTCCTAATTCCTTATAAGATTTCGGCCTCTCTGGAGCTTCATCAAAGCTATGAATACGCTTTTCCATTACCAATAGGTCCCACCATTGACCAAACTTGTAGCCAGTCTTTTCATAAACACCAACTTCGCTAAATCCAAACTTTTTATGTAAGGCTATACTGCTGCCATGGGAATTGGTAATTAAAGAGTAAATCGTATAATACCCTTGCTTCTTCACTAGTTCAAATAGCTTTTCATACAATGCAGTTGCTACCCCTTTGCGATGTGCTTTCTCGTTCACATACACAGAACACTCACAATCCCAATCAAAAGCAGCACGTTCTTTAAATCTGGAGCAATAAGCATACCCCACCACTTCCCCATCAATTTCGCAAACCAGCCAGGGAAATTGCTCCTGTACAGTTCTCATTCTTTGCAGCATGACTTCCAAAGATATGGTTACATATTCAAACGTAATTGCTGTATTTAGGATATATGGCTCGTAGATAGCAAGGATTGCCTCAGCATCCTTCTCCTCTGCTTTTCTTATCTTTAATTCACTCATGTGATTTTTCCCTCCATTTTGGAGCTTCGCTCTATTTTTTTCATTATAGCTTATCCGCTTAAAAACTCAAGAATTTTCTTACTAAAGAAAAACTATTTCAATGCCTCTAGCTTAGCAAAGGTAAGAAACACGCTACGCGTAATAAATTGACATATTATTCCTAAAGAAAAACTGCCACTACAGGGCAAGCTTAAAAGTATATAGCTAAATACCTTTTTAAATCCTATACTGGCAGTCTCTTATCTGTCTTTTTTCAATTACAATTATTAGTTAAGTACAATCAATTTTTTTGTAATATATCAACACCCATTACATGATGGCATGCCACTAAATGTCCCTGCTTCATAATTAGTGCAGGTTTTTCCTCTCTGCAGATATCCGTTGCATTTGGACAACGTCCTGCAAAAGGACATCCCTTGGGTGTATTAATAGGGCTTGGTACATCTCCTGATAGTATCCGCTGTTTCTTCTGTGCTTCCATATCGGGGTCAGGAATTGGTACAGAGGAAAGCAATGCAACAGAGTATGGATGCAAGGTATTGCTATACAACTCTTCACTGGTGGCCAACTCTACAATATTACCAAGATACATAACAGCAATACGGTCACTGATGTATTTTACAATATTAAGGTCATGGGCAATAAAAAGATAGGTAAGCTTAAACTTCTTTTGAAGGTCATGTAAGAGGTTGATAATTTGAGATTGAATTGATACATCCAAAGCAGAGATTGGTTCGTCACATACAATAAACTCGGGTTCAATTGCCAATGCCCTTGCTATTCCAATTCGTTGCCTTTGCCCTCCTGAGAACTCATGGGGAAAACGGTTTGCATGCTCCTTATTTAACCCGACCAACTCGAGAAGTTCATACACTCTTTCCTGACGCCTGTTCTTATCATACATCTTATGAATAATCATTCCTTCTTCTATAATAGAGCCTACCGTCATTCTAGGGTCCAAAGAGGAATAGGGATCCTGAAAGATTATTTGCGCAACTTTAGAATAAGCAAATAAATTCTTTTTCATTACCTCAATATCTATTTTGCCATGATATAGAATTTTACCATTCGTAGGAGGATATATTCCCATAAGTACCTTTCCTAAGGTAGATTTACCGCACCCGGATTCGCCCACTAACCCTAGGGTTTCTCCTTGATAGATATCCAGATTCACATGCTCTACCGCCTTTAAAATTCCTTCCGATACCTTAAAGTATTTGGAGAGTTCCTTCATTTCTACTAGTTTTTTTGTCTTAATATCATTATGTTTACTCACGTTCTTACACCTCAATCCTATCTGAAGGACAATCAGGATGCAGCAGCCAGCAGGCAGAGGTATGATTCTCTCCGGCATCAAAGTAAGGCGGAAACTGCGTCTGGCATATCTTCATACAATTCTTACATCTACTTGCAAATGGGCATCCAACCGGGGGATTTAATAAATCGGGGGGACTTCCTGCTATGGAAACCAAACGTTCCTGCTTGTTCATTTCAACAGTCGGAAGACTCATTAATAATGCTTTGGTATAAGGATGTGAGGGATGATAAAAGATATCCTTCGTGGCTCCTGTTTCAACTATTTTACCTGCATACATGACTGCAACACGATCTGCCATACTTGCTACTACTCCCAGGTCATGGGTAATTAGAATAATTGCTGTATTGGTTTTTTGTCTAATTTCTTTCAGCAGCTCCATGATTTGTGCCTGGATGGTAACATCCAGAGCTGTGGTGGGTTCATCTGCGATTAAAAGCTTGGGTGCACAGGATAAAGCCATTGCAATCATAACCCTTTGTCTCATACCACCGGAGAATTCATGGGGATACTGCCTTGCTCTTTGCTCCGGGTTGGGTATTTTTACAATACTCAATAAGCGCAAGGCTTCTTCATTTGCTTGGGACACAGTCATTTTCTGATGATGACGAATTGCCTCCGTCAGCTGCTTTCCAACCTGCATGGTAGGATTTAGACAAGTCATGGGATCCTGAAAAATCATACTAACATCCTTACCTCGTATCTTCATCATGTCTTTTTCAGTAGCCTTTACAATATCCTTATCTGCCAGAATAATGTCACCCTTCACTATTCTTGTGGGTGGCATAGGATTTAATTTCATTATCGTTTGTGCTGTAACACTTTTCCCGCAGCCGCTTTCACCAACAATAGCAAGAACTTCACCCTGCTTCAAATGAAAACTTACTCCGCGAACCGCCTTAACCTCACCCGCATACGTGTCAAAGGACACCTGTAAATCCTTTACTTCTAACACATTATTCATACAAATCTCCATTCTTACGGAAAACTTTGAATATAACTACTTTATTCCAATACAATGCACTATCTCCTAAGTTTTGGATCTAATGCATCTCTAAGACCATCACCTAAAAGGTTAAAGGAAAGCATTGTCAAGCTGATACAGATTGCAGGGATAACCAATTGAGAGGGATACATTTGGAATACACGACTTCCTTCGTTAGCTAAAGTTCCCCAGCTAGCTAACGGCACTGGAACGCCAAGTCCAATATAACTTAGGAAGGCTTCTGTAAAAATGGCGCTGGGTATTGCTAATGTAATATTGACAATAACGACACTGAAGGTATTAGGAAGCAAATGTTTCCCAATAATTCTTGCTGGTTTTCCACCCATTACTTTTGCTGCCACAACGTAATCCTGTTGCTTCAAGCTCATAATCTGTCCACGAACTAATCTTGCCATGCCTGTCCAACCCACCGTAGCATAAGCAATGACCATGGTCATAACTCCCGGGGGAATTACCATCATTAAAAGCACAACTATAATTAAATATGGGATACCATTGATAATTTCAATAATTCTCATCATTATATTATCCACGGAACCACCGACAAAACCGGAGATACCGCCATATATCATACCTACAATAAAATTTACAAATACAGCGGTAAGTGATATAAATAATGAAATTCTGGCTCCATACCATATTCTTGTAAAGATATCACGACCCAGCGTATCCGTGCCAAATAGATGGACATGTCCATCCACAGGGTCTTTATAACCCATCTTTGCATACGTATGTGTCAGATGCTGCTCACTCATCGTATATGGGGATACCATTGGTATGATAATGCTAAGCAATGCAATAACTATAATAATAAACAAGCATACCATTGCTGCTTTATTCCTGGAAAGCCTGTGCATAGCGTCTCTCCAATAACTCGTACTGGGCCTGTTGATGCCTTCGCTGTCCTTTGTATTGGCACCCACCCATTCAAACTGGTCTTTTTCAATTTCATTCATATTGATAATCATACCTTTCGTGGTTTATGTTTACTTATAGACCTCTAATCTTTTATATCCTCAAGTCTTACTCTTGGGTCTATAAATCCATATGCCAGGTCTACTATTAAATTTGCCAAAACAAGAAAAGCTCCATAAAACAGCGTTGTACCTGATATCATCGTATAATCCTGTGTCTGTATACTTAGTACAAAGAATTTGCCCATACCTGGTATTGAGAATATGTTCTCAACAACAAATGCACCTGTCAGTACCGCTGCAGCAATTGGTCCAAGTACTGTAATAACTGGCATTATTGCATTTCGAACAGCATGTTTCCAGATAATTTCTTTTTGCGATAGTCCTTTTGATTTTGCTGTTTTTACATAATCCTGTCCAAGAACATCTAACATACTTGTTCTCATTAATCTTGAAATCGTTGCTAAGGAACTAAAACTTAAAGCAAAGGATGGCAACAGAGTGCTGGCGAAAGTTCCCCAGCCGGTAA
>JAFACO010000389.1 GCA_023425485.1 Bacillota bacterium | reverse complement strand
TCCATTACCTGCGTGGTATATTCATCTTTCCAATCTTCCACAGAGAAAGCAGTTGCAACAAGACCTTCATTCTTTCCTTTAAACGAAATAAAATCCCAATACCTATGATTATCATAGGTTCCCATATTAGCAGTATCACCTGCAATTGTAATCTGTTCTTCTGAAAGACCTGTTCCGCATACGCCGAAAGAACTAACATAGGAAAGTTCAATATATCCCGTCTTTATATTTTCCGGATAAAACCGGATTGTATATGAAATATAATCACCGCAATCCGGAAATGAAATACTCTCCCAACCCTCAGGTATCTGTAAACTGATTGTGCCACCCTGCCCTGACAAGTTAACCTCTTGGTATTTTGTCTGGGTGTCGCTAACGCTTTCTGCTGCTTCAACGATATCAGGCGAGTACTCGGATACGGTAAGGGAATCTTTTTCTTTACCATCTAAAGAATTATCGATGCGACCACAGGCAGTCAGACTCAACGCCATAATTAGAATGCTACATACTAATTTTTTATTCATAACTAGATACCTCCAATAACATCATGTAAACTAAAACTTATTCTGAACCTTTTTGCAATACAGCTATCATATACAGAATAAATATAGGTATATTTCTGTATGTTTACTTTAATTTAGTAAACTTCTTTCTTACTAATCTCCAAATTAATATTCCTGGTATAATTAAACCAATGGAATATAATAAATAGTGACCGATATCATATCTGGCGCCTGGGTATTCACCTGAGTATTTAGCTTCAATAAATGTACCATCTTTATCCTGTATAGCAATAAATTGTTTTATGTCTACTCCGGTAATCTCGTAATATTTTGTACCTTTAGGGTATGTATTTGAAAAATTACCAGAATAGGTACCCTCACGAAGTGAATATTTAGTAACCTGACCTAGTTTGGCACCGATTAATTCGGGACTAATTTTTTTATCGGTGATAACATATATATTTTTATTATAAACAATAAAACTATTTGCCCACTTTGCGTATGCCGTGGTAAAGGGTAAAAGAAGCATAATTCCTGCTATAAGTATAATTTTAAACATTTTCACCATGAGTCACATACTCCTATCGATTTACAATTAGACGATGGTATATTTTGTATGGTTCCATAATTTCATATTTATTTAAGTATCCAGCGGTCCACCATCGCATTATCAATATATGTTTCTTTCTGTATATATTCATAAATTAGTTCGCGTAAATACTCTTTGCGATACATTTCATCTTTGTTCTTGCTTAAACTTTGATAACCGGTACCTCTTTGAAGATAATCTGAGGAAGCTACAGTATACCATTGCTCCAGTTCAATGCATTTTCCGTTAATAAATATATTGGATATAGATTTACCATCATGCTCTATTACAGCATTTGATACGTGCAACTTGCCTACATATTTCCCACGAAATCCTGGTCCTTTACCATCCGCATAACAATAATCTGTATCCAAGGAATTTTGAAAAGCTTCCCAAAGCTCTTTGCCCTGTATCTTAAAGCTGGTTGGATTTAACGGAGAAGGGCAAAGCTCGATTAGCTTTTTCCGTGACACGTCACCTTTTCTTATTCCTCCGTTAAGCACCCCACTATTGATTACCCCAATGTCACAACCTAAAACATCCTGCAAGGCATCCGCAAGTAGATTGGTCATTGGATTTTCTTCAACAACATCGTGCCATAAATCCCTGTCAATGGTGCAAAATGGCTCTCCCAGTTTATTACAAGCCTTTTCTTTGTTATGTTTTATTATCTCTTTTATTACCGTTGATTCTTCTAAATGGTTAATCTTATTATTAGTTGCTTCTATTAGTTGGACTTTCTTATCCTCTATATCAACTACAAGCTGCCCTAGGTGCTCTCCTTGTGCTCCTGAGGTATGAATAATTGTCTTGTTTATTAACTCTGCTTGATCCATTAATATATGAAAATGACCTCCAATAATAATATCTATGCCATCTATTTTTTCGGCTATTTCTATATCCTTGTCCATACCAAGATGAGAAAGCAGAATGCAAAGGTCATATTGGTTGAAGTTTTCTTTTATCTCATTATGAACTGCCTGAAGGAAGGGTTCCAACGTAAATCCAATCACTTCATTAAAGTGTCCAAGATCAGGAGAAGTTCCAATTATAAGAATTTTAGTTCCATTTTTATTTATTATAATACTTCTTTTTATTTCTTTTAATTTGCTCGAATCCAGACAACGTAAGTTACAACTTAATAGTAGCAACTTCGTGTTTGCAGCCATGAATTTAAGCACATCCATCCCATGAAATACTTCATTATTACCAATTGTCAAAGCATCGTACCCAGCAGCCTCTAAAAGTTCCATTGCAGCTAAACCATCTGTCCCTTGCAATTCAATTCTTTTAAAGTCTGCAAAATCTCCAGCATCCAGTATTAGTGTATTACTATCCTTTCGCTCATTTATTAAGGTTACTATTTTTGAGAAGTTTTCAAAATTGCTATGGATATCATTGGTATGAAGTATTGTTAGTTTCATTGCTTCTCTCCTTTTATGGCAAGGTCTATTGGTTATAATATGCCAAGCCCAACTGTGTTCGGTTGGTGACACATAGTTTTTCCATAATTACGACAATATTGTTACGCACCGTCCCTTCACTAAGAAATAGACGTGCTGCAATATCTTTGTTTGACAGTCCCTGTGCCACAAGTCGGGTGATATCTTGTTCCCTTTGTGTAAGTAGCTGAAGGTTAGGATTCTCTAGCAAAGTCAGTTTTTTTAAGGCATCTGCACTCAATACACCGGCACCGTCCATCATAGTCCGAAGTTTCCCAGCTATATCTGATATTTTATCAGTTTTAATTAGATAGCCGTCTGCACCGGCTGATAATGCTTGTTGTATGTTGGGTTTGTCGTCGAACGTGGTTAACATCATCACACGTATATTTGGATACCGCTGCTTTACTAATTTTGTGGCAGAAATACCGTCAATACCAGGCATACGAATATCCATAAGTACAATGTCGACTGTCTGCTCTTCACATATTTTTATGGCTTCTGCACCGTCGGTTGCACAGCCAATTATAGTAATATCCTCCTCACGTGAAAGTGTAAGCGAGAGGCTTTTCAGTATTAATGTGTCATCATCAACAATTAATAATCTCATTAATCTTCTCCTCTATCATTGTAAATGGGTATTACACAAATAATCCGAAACATATCACTTACGTCAAAGGATATATTCCCGCCCACTGCGGCGGTACGGTGACGCAGATTACGAATGCCAATTCCAGCTTCTTTTATTTTAGACTTTATACCGTCATTTTCAATAGAAAGACGGACAATCGTTGGTGTAGCATCTAAGTTTACTTTTACTTGTTTTGCGTCGGCATGGCGAACGATATTGGTAAGAGCTTCATTTAAGC
>JAFACO010000316.1 GCA_023425485.1 Bacillota bacterium | reverse complement strand
CCTTAACTGGGGTTGACTTAATTATTGATGATACACCTGAGGCTGTTATACTTTCAGCTTTTGATCCAATCAGACGTGAAGTTGCAAGAATTGCTCTTGAAAAACTTATTGTAGATGGAAGAATCCATCCTGCAAGAATTGAAGAGATGGTGGAGAAAGCTCAAAAAGAAGTCGAAGTTATGATTAGGGAGTCAGGCGAAGCTGCTACCTTAGAGGTAGGCGTTCATGGAATTCATCCAGAACTAGTTAAGCTTCTCGGCAAAATGAGATTTAGGACAAGTTATGGACAGAATGCATTAAAGCATTCTATTGAAGTGGCTATTTTATCCGGTCTTTTAGCCGGACAGATCGGTGTGGATGTGAGACTTGCAAAACGTGCCGGATTGTTACATGACATCGGTAAATCGGTGGATCATGAAATGGAAGGAACACATGTACAAATTGGTGTGGATCTATGTAGAAAATACAAAGAGTCACCTGTTGTCATAAACTCCATCGAAGCTCATCATGGGGATGTTGAGTTCCAATCAATGATTGCATGTATCGTTCAGGCTGCGGATACAATTTCTGCAGCAAGACCAGGTGCGAGACGCGAAACCTTGGAAACCTATACCAACAGACTGAAGCAATTGGAAGATATTACTAATGGCTTTAAAGGAGTAGATAAGTCATTTGCTATTCAGGCAGGTAGAGAAGTCAGAGTAATTGTTGTACCAGAACAGATTAATGATGCTGATATGGTATTACTTGCTCGCGATTTATCTAAGAAGATTGAAAATGAATTAGAATATCCGGGACAGATTAAAGTTAATGTAATCAGAGAATCAAGAGTAACTGATTACGCAAAATAAGAAGTACTCGGATTAATAGGATAGTTGGAACCGTTGAAAATACTGTATTTTCAATAGTTGTAACTATCCTATTTTTTTGTTCACCTGTTATTACTTGTTAGGTTTTTTATCAGTATTACCAATATTAAGTTAAAAAGGCTCTTAAGAAATATGACTAAATATACGTTGTCCAACATTGGCAATATATTACATATCCGATTGTTAAAAATGCATACAAAGTCCGCAGTACACGTACAAATGATAGTCCTATAGAATACTTTATTAAAATTGGATTAAAATTTTTGTTGCATAATAGAAAATTATATATTACAATAATTACACTTTGAATAAATATAAATTAATAAAATTAAGTATTACATATTAAAAACGATAAATAATTAAGAAAAGGAATGGTGCAGGCAGTATGTCATTAGGGTTATCAAGTAAAGCACAGGCGGTAAAACCTTCTTCAACCTTAGCTATTACAGCAAAAGCTAAGGAATTAATAAGTAAAGGGATTGATGTTGTGGGGTTTGGCGCAGGTGAACCGGATTTTAATACACCGGATAACATTTGTGACGCAGCAATAAAAGCAATTCATGATGGATTTACGAAGTATACACCTGCAGAAGGAACCCTTGAACTACGCAAAGCTGCGTGTGACAAGTTTTTAAGCTTCAATAAAATAAGTTATGAACCCAGTCAAATTGTCGTTAGTAATGGGGGGAAGCATTCCTTAACAAATATATTCGAGGCTATATGCAATCCAGGAGATGAAATCATCATTCCATCACCCTACTGGCTAAGTTACCCTGAAATTGTTAAGCTGGCTGACGGTGTACCTGTTTTTGTAAGAGGAGAGAAATCCAATCACTATAAGGTAACGGCTGCACAAATAGAAGCTGCATGTACGGAAAAAACCAAAGCACTTATATTAAATTCTCCAAGCAATCCTTCCGGTATGATCTATACGCGAGAGGAATTAGAAGCAATCGCAGAAGTAGCAGTAAGAAAAGACTTTTACGTTATTTCTGACGAAATGTATGAGAATCTTATATATGAAGGTGAAGCCATTAGTATTGCATCTTTTAACGAAGAGATATATAAAAGAACCATTACCTGTAGTGGTGTAGCTAAGAGTTATTCCATGACAGGCTGGCGAATAGGCTTTACAGCTTCCTCAAAAGAAATTGCTAAGGTTATGGCAAGTGTTCAAAGCCACCAAACCTCTAATCCGAACTCCATTGCACAAAAAGCTGCTTTAGAGGCATTAACAGGTCCGCAAGAATCGGTTGCCCTAATGCATGCAGAATTTAATAAGAGACGTGAGTATATGTTTGATAGAATATCAAATATAAAAGAGTTAAGTGCCTTAAAACCTCAAGGAGCTTTTTATACCTTTGTCGATGTTAGCCTACTTCTTGAGAAAGAGTATAAAGGGGAACGGGTTGCGGATACGAATCGCCTTGCACAGATTTTGCTGGAAGATTATAGCGTTGCTGTTATTCCCTGCAAAGATTTTGGGTTTGCGGATCACATTCGACTATCTTATGCTATTTCAATGGAACAGATTAAAAAGGGATTGGATCGCATGGAAGCCTTTATAGCAGAATTAATTTAATTAATATTCCTGATGGGTAGTATTTTTACAAAATTATGTTAAAATACTACCTATTATTTTATTTTTATGTTAAAATATCAAAAAGATATTGTAATTATAGATTGACAAAGGATTCTAAAGAAGGAAGGACATAATAATGGCATTATTTGGTTTTATTGGAGCTGGGAACATGGGTTATCCTATGTTAAAAGCAGCGATTCAAACGTTTGGAGACAAGGATGTTGTTTATACAGATGCATCACCGGAGCGAAATACGTACGTAGGTCAAGATACTGGAATTCCTGCCCTTACTAATAATATAGAAATTGTGAAGAACTGCAAATACTTAGTACTTGCTGTAAAACCACAGTTTTTCCCAGTTGTATTGAAAGAAATAAAGGAACATGTTACTCCAGAGCAGGTTGTGATATCAATAGCTGCTGGAATAACAATTGAAAATATAAAGGAGCAGTTAGGGGAACAAACAAGAATTGTACGAGCTATGCCCAATACACCTGCAATGGTATTAAAAGGTATGACTGGAATCTGCTTTTCGGACAACATATTTACAACGGAAGAAAAAGAAGTCATTGATCAGTTCTTTTCCTCCTTTGGTAAATATGAAGTATTTGATGAGAAACTAATGAATGCAGTCATCTGTGCAAACGGCAGCTCACCTGCTTATGTGTACATGTTTATTGAAGCTCTGGCTGATAGTGTGGTTAGTTATGGATTACCGAGAGACAAGGCATATGTACTTGCAGCTCAAACAGTACTTGGTGCAGCTGCGATGGTTCTGGAGACTGGCGAGCACCCTGGCAAATTAAAGGATAATGTATGTTCTCCTGGGGGTACAACAATAGCAGCAGTTAAGGCATTAGAAGAACATGGTTTTCGCAATGCAGTTATGAAAGCTTCGGATGCGTGTTATGCAAAGGCAACAGCATTAGACCAGAAAAAGTAATTGGGAAGAAAGGGAGTGTCATAGATATGATTCCATACAAACGTTTACAACGAGACATAATTCACAAGGGTCGTATAATTGATTTTTATAAGGATACCATTGAAATAGAAGGTGGAAAACTAACCTCCTTTGACTATATTCATCATAGAGGTGCATCAGCCATGATACCAGTGGATGAAGAGGGCAAGATATTAATGGTGCGCCAATATCGTAATGCAATTGATCAATATTCCTTAGAAATACCAGCAGGGGGACTTAATCCAGGTGAAGATAATCTAACCTGTGCAGTACGTGAATGTGAGGAAGAAACCGGTTATCAGGCTGGAGAAGTAGTTCATTTACTAGATTTATATACAACAGTTGCTTTTAGTAACGAAAAAATAGGCATTTATTATACAACTGGCATTCAGGTTTCAGAACAAAATTTGGACGAAGATGAGTTTGTTACAATCGAACGATATACATTAGATGAACTAGTTGAGTTAATCTTGACTGGAGGTATCACAGATGCCAAGACAATAGCAGGTATACTCGCATATAAAGCGAAACTTAACTATTAGTTAGAGATACCTTGTAGTGACTTTTCCTGCTTGTTCTAATTCTGGATTCTTAACATATCTATGTTATAGATAGATATGATGGGAAGACATAAGTATGAAACTGTTTAAATTTCAGTTGCAAAAGTTCAATATTTTGCAAATCGCTATCTTTCTGATTGTCATTGGGGTTTTCCTTGGAATTTTATGTGCAAATATCTTTAAGGGAAGCTATATGGATCAAATTCAGAGTTATGAAGCGAATGTTTTTTCAAGAATTGTTACCAATGATACAGATTATTCCGGCCTTTTTCGATATACCTTAGGAAGGAATTTTAGTGAATTCGCTATTTTCTGGTTGTTATGTATGACGATACTTGGATTACCTTATATGGCATTTAAAATAATATCCTTTGGCTTCTTTTCCGGCTTCTTTATTTCTGCAATTACCATGCAATATGGTATGAAGGGTATTTTACTTGTGCTTGCCTATGTATTTCCTCACGGATTGCTCTATGTACCAATCGTCTTGATTTCACTTTACAAGGGCTTCGATGTATGCAGAACAATATATCAGGATAATAACAATCAAATCAGTAAGATTGTAAGGTTAATGAAATCTCAATTAATTATCATTTTGTTATTAGCAGTAGCACTTCTAATTGCTAGTTTTCTTGAAGCATACCCTGGTGCCTTTTTATTAAAAAAAGCTTTGGGAATTTATGTTTCATAGGTAATACTGTAATTGATTTGTCTAATGAGGAGGAATAAAATGGAACAGTATTTAAATGATTTTATTGCTTATATGAGGGACATAAAAGATGCATCAAAGAATACACTGCAAGCATATCGTAACGACATTAAAAAAATGGTAGTGTATTTTGAAAAACAGGATATCAATTCAGTAACAAAGATCAGTGAAACAAATTTAAATTCCTACATATTAACGCTGGAGAAGGAGGGGTTATCGCCTGCTTCTGTTACCAGGAACATTGCTTCAATCAAAGCATTTTTATTATATTTATTAAAACATCAAGTAATATTTTCAGATCCATCGGAACGGATTAAACCGCCAAAATTACAAAAAAAATCACCTCAGATTATTGAAATATCCTTAGTGGATAAGTTAATCCGTCAGCCGGATGTTAAAACGAAAAAAGGAATCAGAGACCGTGCTATGCTGGAACTTCTATATGCAACTGGTGTTAAGGTATCAGAACTAATTGCCTTAAAAATGGCGGATCTCAATGTATCAGGTCGTTATATTACTTGTGGGGATAGAAGGGAGCGAATTATTCCTTTTGGTAAGTCAGCAAAAGCAGCCCTTACAGAGTATTTGGCAATCAGAACGCAGGATTTTGATAAACATCAGAGTGATTTTCTGTTTTTAAATATTACCGGTGAGCAATTAAGCCGACAGGGCTTTTGGAAAATTCTAAAGGCATATGCAAAGCAAGCAGGACTCGAAGAGATAAATCCGAATATGATAAGACATTCCTTTGCTGCCCACATGATAGACAATGGCGCAGATCTTGTTAGTGTACAGGAATTACTCGGTCATTCCGATATCTCTGCTACCCAGCTGTACTTAAGTCATGGATTTAAGAATAACCGGGAAGTTTATATGAATACACATCCAAGAGCATAGTTGTTATGCCTCTGTCCTTAATAGACTAAGTAAATGTTAATCCTCATTTACTTAGTCTTTTTATATACTAGGAAATTCCCCGAAATTTCCTAGTATATAAAAAGCCCTTTGGGCTAATGATGCGCAGCTACGCGCGCGGAACAAAAGGTGTGCTTTAAAAATGTTTGAACGCGAGAGTGTGCATAGCACACTTTTGTTCTGTGGATTTTTATCTAACATATTGTTAAATATTTGACGTTTATGCATAATTTTGTCATATTAGATTGACAATACCAGTATTTTACATTATTATGGGAAAATAATACAGTAAATTACTGGTATTTACAACAATTATGTTGTTAAAATACAAATTCATAATAGGGAGAGATAAAAATGAGGTTAAGAAGAAAATGGAAGCAGATAATTGCTATGTTACTAATTGCAGTCCTGGTGTTAACATCTATTAACATCAGGCCTGCACAAGTTAAAGCAGAGACTAGTCCCACCACGACAGTATTTTCAGGAGAGGGTTATGAAGTCACTTTAATGATAACCAGTAAATGGTCTGGTGCATTTAATGCGAATGTAATCATAAAAAATACAGGTGATAAAGTAATTGATAATTGGGCACTTGGATTTGAAATGCCTTATGAAATTACAAACATTTGGAACGCTGTTGTTAAATCCTTTGAAGCGGGGAAATATGTTATAAAAAATGCTGTACATAATCAGGATATTGAAGCAGGAAGAAGTGTGAGCTTTGGTTTTACTGCGAAAGCAGACAGTACAGTAAGTTTACCGGCAACCTTTGATATGTTAAGTTTTGAAGAGGTAGTAAAAGAAGGTGTCGAGATAAATTTCAAAGTTAAAAACGATTGGAAAACTGCGTTTATTGGTGAGATTTCAATTAAGAATGTTTCGGGTAATATTATTGAAGACTGGAAACTTGACTTTGATTTCGGACATAAGATTGAAAGATTTTATACAGCATCAATTCTGAAACAAGAGGGAACGCATTATTATATTAAAAATGCTGGCTATAATTCAAACATAAAGCCTGGACAAGTATTAACTCTTGAGTTCAGTGGCAACCCAGGGAATGTAACTACCACGATTGAAAACCCTGTATTGACCCAAATTACAAACACTGCACCAATAACAGAGCCTGAAATAGATTATGAAAAGGATTCTGATAGTGACGGGTTAGAGGACTATTTAGAAGCTTTGTTGGGTACTAACCCATTAAAATCCGATTCAGATGGAGATGGGTTAACTGATTACGAAGAGTATTATTTGTCTGGAACAGATCCTTTAAAGGTTGACACCGACGGTAATGGTATTGCTGACGGTGACGAAGATTATGACGGTGATGGTTTATCAAATCTAGAGGAGGTAGCCAACAATACCGTTATTAATGATGCAGATTCAGATAATGATGGTCTTGAAGATGGGGAAGAAATAAATTTATATCAGACAAATCCTCTGGAACCTGATACCGATAAGGATGGATTAACGGATTATGAAGAGATTATGCTTGGATTAGATCCTAAAAATGCGATGTCTGATGGAATGACACTGGATTCACTGCGTACCTTTCAGCAAACCTTAGGTACAGATAATATTGATGAAGAATTGTTGGCAGAAGACAAAATAGTATATCCCGAAATTTCTGGAGAAGTTACCGGATTAATTGATAAAAATGTGACAGTTGAAGTTTCTGATTATAAGGAACTGGACTCAAACCGTGCAGTTATTGGAAATGTCATAGATGTTCAGATGAACTATGGTTCAGCTAATCTTGTTTTAGAGTATGATATATCAAAAATAATCAATGCGTATGGAACAGCGTATGCAAAAGATTTATTAATTTGTAAGCTTGGAGGAGAAAATGGCTTTATTCCGGTAGATACCCTCTACAGTGCAAATAACATTTCTGGTACTGTGACAGAAGCCGGCAGCTATTTTATATTGAATATAAATGAGTTTTTAATCGATATGGGAATTGATGTATTAAGCGAATTAGAAACTTATGATAGTTCCGCTAAAATATTTGATGGCTCTGGTATGTTAATAAATGAAGATATCATTTTCGAAGATCCGTCCCTTGTTGCAACAGATGATATCATAAATACAGATCCCTATACTGTCGATAATAATATGAATTTTGCACCTGAAACTAACGAAATAGAAAATACGGAAGAAACTGAAAGTATAGAGGGAACAGAAGCTATAGAAGGAACAGAAGCTATAGAGGGAACAGAAGCTATAGAAGAAACAGAAGGTATAGAAGAAACAGAAGGTATAGAAGAGGTACAAAAGCTTGAAGATACGGAAGAAACAGAAGTAGTTGATGGAATAATAGAAGATGAAGCCGTTTTGCTGCAAGAAGATATATCAGATTCAGCTTCTACCAAGGGAATAGCAGATATTGTATTTGTCATTGATGCCACTGGCTCTATGGGAGATGAGATAAGTAATGTAGCATCAAATTTAAATACCTTTGCCCAACAATTGGTGGATGTATATAATGTAAATGCTAACTTTGCAGTAGTAGAATATCAGGACATAACTTATGATGGTGTAAATAGTACAATTATACATAAAAATGGACCTTTAAACTGGTACTCCAGTCTTAATGTAAGTAAACTAGCGACGGTGATCAACAGCATCAGAGCGAAAGGCGGCGGGGATATTGATGAAACAGCAGTGGATGGACTAGAAACAGCTCGCCGTTTAGATTGGAGATCAAATGCCAGCAAATTCATAATTCTACTTACTGATGCCGGATATAAAAACAATAATCAATATGGTATTGCAAACATGGCAGAAGAAATAGAACTCTTAAATAAAAACAATATCGTTACCTCTGTTATAACCTCAAGTTACTATAAATCCACTTATGATGCATTGATTTCTTCAACCGGGGGGATTTATGCAAATATCTATGGCAATTTTAGCGAAGAGCTCCTAAAATTGGCTGGTAAAATCGGCGATGATACAAATAAAGGTCAATGGGTTGTACTGGATGATTACCAGGTAGTAATGCTGAATGATCCAAGCGATGATCCAGATGAAGATACCGATGATGATGGAATTAAAGACTTTGATGAGTTAGGCAGTAAAAAGGTTGTTCCACTTGATAATTTAATTAAGGTATTCTTAAAAGCCAGGGGTATACCGGAAGAGGAATATAGTGGTAAATCAACCATTGAAGTATATAGCTACAAGACAAATCCTGTTCTGAAGGATACCGATTATGATGGTATGGACGATGGTAATTCCAGAGATTTGGTAAAGAGAAATACCAGTTCTGTCAATGGTAATGCCTTTAAAGGGACTGTAAGTGCCAATGACTTTGATTTTAATGTGGACTTTACCGTAGATTACCGATTACTGTTCCAGAATAATTCAGTTTATAAGAAAGACTTAAGTGTTCTAGCCTCTTTATATGCCACTGCAATCTATGAGGATACTAATTTCAATGTTACAAATGGGGCCATCGCAGGCGGTCAGACGAATAACATTATGAGTGCATTTGGTCTGGAGGATGTTGACAAGTATAGCTTGACAGAGGATTTTACAGATGATGATGTTTCTGAAATTGCAATCGGACATAGATATGTAAGCTATATGGGGAAAGATAAAGAAATTATCATTGTGACAGTAAGAGGAACCAATGGTACCATAGAGGAATGGTCCAGTAACTTTGATGTTGGTGCGGACAGTTCTAATTACTGGGATAGATACAACTCTTATTGGAGAAACCACAAAAATCATAAGGGCTTTGATGTTGCAGCCAATCGTTTAGATGATTATATTAAAAATTATGTTACTACCTATGTAAGTTCCAGTGCAGAAAAGACGATATATATTATGGGACATTCCAGAGGAGCTGCAATTGCGAACATTTTAGGAAAACTGTATGAAGATCGAAGTGATTACAC
>JAFACO010000312.1 GCA_023425485.1 Bacillota bacterium | reverse complement strand
GTGTCAGAAGCTGCAAAAATGGGCTTTGAGGTGTGTATCTTACCGCAAGCAAATAAAGAACATATTAAAGTAAGTGGTATAAAGTTAATAGGTGTTAAAAATCTCCAAGAAGTTATGGCAATATTGCGTAAATAATAGAGTACTAAATAGATCGAGCAAGTAACCATAGAATACATAACAACTGCGGCTGGAAGGTTAAGTGATTGAGAATTAATCTTTGATATAACAGGGGGATACAGAGGATGAAGGAATTAAAGGATGAATTAATCATTCTTTCAACTGCTCAGGAACGTATGAAGAATGTCACAGAGTTAATGTGTCAATGGAATAACTCGCAGATTAATACGGAAAAATGTGCATTTGAGGCAATGAACACGATTGATTATGTCCAAACTCGTTCAAAGGAAAGTAAGAACCTTCTTATAATGCTTCAGGAATGTTATAAAGAAATAGCCAGTGCTGCACCTGAGGATAAGAGAGAAAGCATGGCAAGTCTACTAGACGAACTTAATGGTCTGCTACATCTGATTTCTGAGACTACTGCAACAGCGAATGACATTGCGCATCGTATGGAAGATGAGATAGCCTTCCAAAAGGTATTAGGAGATGACATTCACAAGGAGCTTGTAAAAGCAGGAGAAAGTATCGACTTGGCTACCGCAGCTACGGAATTAATTATGGTTGATTTATAGGAATGAGGTTGGAGGGTATTAGTACATATCCTCCAACCTCGTTTTATACACCTCATAATCCCATCTGGTCTCCTCTGATAATGCGCTATATTCATTCTCGGTATCTCTTAAAGCATACTCATCCCGAAGTCGGGACTGCATCTGACTGTGATATCCCGCGCGGGTTGCTCTGGCATAACGTTCCAGGCAGGTATTTCGCAAATATTCAATATCTCCAAAGCAAATTTCATCAAACTGCTTTCTCATAAAGCTTATTAATTCGTCATCCGTTAACTCATCTTGAGTTTCATTTTTATATAGATAGAAAATTTCCTGTAGTTCCGCTAAAGTATCGGTATAGTTCTCTTGGTTAATGTATTGTGAATCACAGAAGGCTTCAATAAGCTTTGGCAGAATACCTGATCCGAATTCTACGCGCTGGTTCTCGGTAAGCGAGCTTTTTCTAGTTGTCATTAAATTGGTTACATCTTCTGAGGTTAATACTAATCCGTATGGTTCTGTCTTTTTATTACAGTCCAATATCTTAAGTAATTCTTCCTGTTTCTGTTTTGCAACAATTAAATGAAACATATCCTCCATAACAGCACTCCCTTAAAAGAATTGATTTTTTAACATAATTTTTAACGCGTGACTTTAAATATTACTAGGAATAGTGATAAATTCAATAGCCTGTTAGGCAGCACGAATGATACCTAAATCATATACGGACAGCATTTTTATTACAAGTCTAGTAACTACGGAATTTTTGAGGTATAATTATAGTAGAGAGATACGATTTTAATATACATGAAGGTAAAACATGTACATCAACGATACAACAGGTATTCTCAAAATCATCTTCAATATCGTAATAGATTAAAAATAATATGGACAGGTTATTAGAGACGACTTTGGGAGGTTTTATGTTCTTTAAAAACAAACGAAAACGATTACCTTTAAAAACAGTATATTATACAGCCTTTTTATTTTTCATTGTGATACCGATTTTAATTGTTCTGGTGGTTGCACTTATGGTATTAAACCAACAGTTTAAAAATCAGGCGATAGAAAATATTAAGCGAGCCCAAGAGGCTGTCATAGCTGATTTAATATCGGATGAAGATATTATGTCAATGAGACTTTCGCATATGATATATACCAATGATAATGAAATCTTAAAGTATGCAGCAGGAACTGACACACAGGACCAAAGTGAAAGAAATGAATATGAGAAAAAACTGACACAGACAGTGGATCTGGTATTAGAGCCAGTGAAAGATATTATTTCGGTTAGTTTTTATATGAAGGATGGAAGAGAAACCTATCTCAAAAATAAAATAAGACTAACCAGAGAAGAAATAGTTGCGAGTAAATGGTATCAAGATGCTTTGAAAAAAGAAAATACCGTTAATATTGGATTTTATGATACAAAATCCACCAATGATTTATATATGGGTAATAAAAAGGATTCTTTAATTCTTGTATTTGCATTAGCACCAGACGTGACAACCGATCGCTCACAGAAAATAGAAATGGTGATGTACTATCAATCCACAGGAGCCTCAGAACGTATTAAATCAAATAACCAAGCTTATCTTAGTGGGAAGAATAAATTAGGTATTTCACAAATAACTGGTACAGAAGGAGAGTTGGTTTTTTCAACACAGGAAAAGAATAATTATCCTTTAGACGAGTATATCTGTATAAAGACACCCATTAGATTCAACAGTACCACATGGTATATTGAAAATTATATTAAACCTTCTGAGCTTACGGCAGATTTTTGGAATACTGCATTATTTGTTTTAGGTGCAGCAATCTTAATACTCCTCTTATCGGGTTATTACTCCAGGTATTTTCTAAGAAGTATTATTAAACCCATTGAAGAAATCAGCGGAGGTCTGAAACAGGTAGAGGAAGGAAATCTTGAGGTTCATATTTCTTCAAAGGGACAGTTCGAAATTAGAACAATGATTCATCAGTTCAATGCCATGGTACGAAGACTTAAGGCCTTGGTAAATGAATATGAAGAAAAAATCAATAATGTTGATAAGTCACCTGCAGATTACTTTGCAGCGATGATAAAAGGAGATATGTCTCCGGAAGAGGTTAATAAGAAATCCAGGGAATTCTTTATGGATCAATATGCTCTGCTGGGATTCCAGGTTGGAAACTATAGTTCTAAGGATATGGATGCAGAGGCAACTAAACTTTTGAGTAGCTTTGAACGAAATCCAAGATTTGTTTCAAGATGTATCATTTATATGGAAAACCCTGAATTCTTTCTTGTATTCTACAGGATTACAGAAAAAGAGTATTCTTCGAAGATAATTACCATGGTAGAGGAATTACAAAGGGTAGGAAGCCATGAACAGGGAGTTCAGATTAGTGTATGTATTGGTAAGATTAGTTCAGGTTACGAGGAATTGCTTGAGCAGGTAATTGAAATTAGGGAAAAGATGCCCCTACGCTATTTAAAAGGGAATCATGCAATTATTAATCTTAATGAAGAAAGTGAGAAGTTAGACAAGCTCCTTCAAAAATCAGTGGAGTATGAAAAGCTGGCAAGAGCTCTTTATATAGCAGATGAGAAGAATATGAACCAGGAAAAGGAGATAATGTTCGGGGCCTTTAGCAACTATTCTATAGAGGAAATTAAGCTGCAGGTAT